>DATAEX010000488.1:0-5495 GCA_036257765.1 Bacteroidales bacterium | reverse complement strand
AATAAAATGTTTTCCGTTTGCCAAAATCACACCCACCTGTCCATATTTTTTCTGCAACAAACTAAGACCTGCAAAATCACCTTCTTTCATACCGCTTATGTCCAGAAGTGTCGAACCCGAACATACGGGGCCAATTGTACGCTGAGTGAGCGTATTCCTGGCCATTTCAAATGATGTATCTTTTCTGCCGGTGGTTATTCGCAGGTAACCTTTCCGTTGGGATACCGACCAGAGATCGTTATCGGGATTGTGGTTCCATTGCCAAACCAATGGCAATGCAGGTTCTCCTTCAGTTCGGTTGAATTCGTCGGGTGCAACGATACCTGGAATTAAGCCTTTACTGACAGGAAGATTTAATTTTTCGGGCACTTTGCCTTCGACGCCCAGCATGGGCCATCCGTCTTCCCACTTCACAGGAACAAGATAAGGAATGCGACCAACTGATCCAAAATCGCGAAACAGGTATGCATACCAATTGCCTTCCGGAGTGTCAATTAGTCCGCCCTGTGCAACACCAAGATCCTGTAAAACAAGCCTGCCTTCATAAGGACCGGTTATCTTATCAGCCCTGTGTACAACAACCGTGCGCATTCCGCCCCTGGGCCAGGTAATATTCAAGAGATAATACTTTCCGTTTATCTTAAACAGCTGTGAGCCCTCGGCTCCAAGCATGATATTGGTTCCGGCGGGCAAACTTGCATTTTCAATAAGAACCCGGTCAGTTCCGGGTTTAACTCCTGAGAGATCTTCATCCATCTCCACTATATTGAGTCGGCCAGCGCCATATATCATGTAGGTACGGCCGTCATCGTCGAAGAATAACGTATGGTCATGATATGAAGGAACAAATGAAATCTTTGTCCAGGGACCTTTTTCGATATCTTTTGCGGAATAGATATAAGTCTTTCCGGTAGTTGCTGTAAAGGTAGAAACATAGTATGTATCGTTATGATACCTGATGCAACTGGCCCATGATCCTCTGCCATAGCTGCTTTTGCCGTTGGTAAGATTCAAAGAATCTACATCATCCAGTATATCGTATGCATAATTCACGATGTGCCAGTTCACCAGATCTTTTGATTTCATTATCGGCACTCCGGGTGCCATGTGCATGGTAGTGCTGCTCATGTAGTATGTATCGCCCACACGGATAATGGACATGTCAGGTACATCGGCAAAGATTACAGGGTTTTGCGCTTGCTCAACCTGGCAGTAAAGTGAAAAGGAGACAAACAACAGGATTAAACCGGAAACAATAAATTTTGATATCATGATGTTTTTTCTGATTTCTTAAACCATACCCCGACGGGTGTCTATATTATGTTAAATAGAAATTGTTTCTGACCATAGATGTCTGTTAAATTCTTGTTTTGTTTTTTGGAAAATAATACACTTCTATTATTTAGATTTTATTCTGATTACTGTAAGCGACATTGCAAGTACTTTATAATTAAAGCTTTTACTGATTTTCACAAGAGATACAACCGGGACCACTTTTCCAGGATTTTCAAATGTATTTTCAGCATCAGGATCTCCTGTGAGTACCGTTTGCTCTGCTTCCGTAGGCAATTGCTTAAATTTTGAAAGGTTTACCCCTATGGTTTTTTCGTCGTTACCGGCATTCACCAACTTTATTATGATATCTCCGGTTAGGCTGTTTTGAACACACGACACGGCAATTAAAGTATCAGTGTGTTCTTTTGAGATAACATGGTTAAAATAAAGATCGCCCCGATTGACTGAAAACAACTTTTGTACATAATAATTCGGTGTCGGACAAATGTTAACATTGTCAAAAAATATCATATCGGTTTTCCATTGAGTAAAACCTTTCTTTGCCAACAATGGAGCATAAGATGCCATTTTAATCACATCGCCATTCCGTTCTAATGAAATCATGTATGCCGCCTCAGCAATAGCATTCCTGACTTTATTGCCCCATGATGCATATTCACCCAGATATACGTGACATGCCTGTCTGCTGTAATGGTCATATCGCTGAAGATTACCGAGCAACCATTCGGGCTGGGTATAATAGTGTTCATCAACTACCGGCACGTTAAGGTCATTTGCAAGTTTCCAGCCTTCCTGGAAATCTTCTCCGCTGTGGAAAGGACCTGATGTGCCTATAACAGTTATTTCGGGATGTCTTGCTTTAATGACATTGAAGATCATAGTGAAACGTTCCTCAAATTCGGGTGTGATTTTATCTTCATTTCCTATGCCGATATATTCAAGTCCGAAAGGTGCAGGATGTCCTGCGGCAGCACGTTTGGCCCCCCATTCGGAAGTCTCAGGTCCATTGGCCCATTCAATCAGATCGAGGATTTCCTGAATGTATTCCTGCATTTCATTCAGTGGAAGTGCTTTTTGTCCTGTACCACCGATTCGCCATGTACCTCCTGAATTCTGGCAACTTACTGCTGCAGGTAAAACAGGTAAAGGTTCCGCGTTGATATCCTCGCAAAATTGGAAATATTCAAAAAAACCTAAACCTGCAGTTTGATGATATCCCCACAAATTCCGTTGTTCTTTTCTTTGTTCAACAGGACCAATGGTATTTTTCCAGCGGTACATGTTTCCAAGTCCGTCACCATGCACAAGGCAACCACCGGGAAAACGGATAAAGGCCGGTTGCATATCAGCCAGCACCCGTGCCAGATCGGCACGTAACCCGTTAGGCCTGTTCATAAATGTCCTTTCCGGAAAAAGGGATACAACATCCATGGCTATTTTACCTTTGCTTATGGCCAATATGGTTAGGGTAGCACTGTCACTGCTCTCAGACGGAATCAGATTTGCGACATATTTCTTCCAATCATTTGAATTTGTGGAGAAAACGGTTTTAGCCAGAGTTTTACCATGATTTGTTTGTAGACTGGCCTTTATAGTAACCGGATCAGAGGAAAGTTGACGAATAAACAGGGACAGGTTATATAGATCGCCTGCTTTCACTACCATACCTTCAAATCCGTAGTTTTTGATACCTACGCCTGATTCGCCGGCATAGCCTGCCTCATGGCCCACATGTTCAATGTCAAGAACCAGGTAATGCGGATTGTTAAAATGAACGGGCAATGTGGTCTCCACGCTGATCCTGCCTATTGAAAAACCCGGAGAGATATATTCCCAAAACGACAGGGGATTCCATCCCTTTTGCTCGGTCGGATCGTATTCAAATGAGCGGTTTTGAACGAGTTCGGCATATAATCCGCCATCGGCAGCGTAATTAATGTCTTCTATAAACAATCCAAACAAGCGGGGACTTATTTTTTTTGCTTCAGGCTTTGTTTGTGCTGTAACTATATCAAACAAGAACAAAAGTATGAGGGATAACAACCAGACATTCCATAAATGCACGTTTAATAGTTCCTTAAATTCTTTTTTTACAGTTATCATCTCACTTTGGTTTTAATAAACCTTTTCACTTTATGGGCAACACCGGGAGAGAAACATTAGCAGCTGTGGCATACAAGCCAATCAAACAGCCGGTGAAACCTCCTGCCACATTGGTTGAAAGAATATCTCCGGACACATTGCCTCCCAGGTTCACAAAATTGGTTCCATCGATCGAATAATTAAATGTATAGGTATCTCCTTTAGCTTTAACCTGCAACTGAACGGGGTTTTTTATTTCAATTACAGTGCTTGCTATAATAGTCGACTGTCCTTTTTCAGTTCTTTCAAGTAATAAATAAAATGTATCATCTTTTTTGGTTATACCAAAAACGTAATGATACTTTTCGCTTTGCAGACAAACAATACCGGCAAGATCTTTTTCAGAGGCCGGTTGGTATTCGATGGCAGCAGTGAAAGTGAAGCTGTGGTGCTGCTGTCTTAAAAACAGGGTAGACGTAGGTTTTACTTCTCTTATATTGGTCTGAAACGGATTAATCTGCAAACCTTTCTTAGTGACACTAATAAATTGTTCGCGGGGTCCCCTCAGTCCAATCCACCTGTAATCAAGCGTTTCAGAAGTAAAATTTTCCAAGAAAGTAAAATTGCCATTAGGTAAATATCCATCCTTCCCGGTTTTGTTTTCTGTAATTCCCGCCGGCATTTTCAGCTTAGGCTCTAAGGGTACCAGGCCATTTTCAAAAACAGGAAACTCTCCCGACCAGTCAACAGGCAGGATGAACGTTTCACGTCCAATATTAACCCTGTCTTTTTCATTTGGACGGATACCAAGGAACACTCCATAATATTTCCCGTCAGGTCCGGGTACCAGATCAGCATGTCCTGTCCAGTCTACTTTATTACGACGGTCTTTCGCAAAATACCTTTGTGTCAGTATCGGATTTCCCGGTGCCGGCGTGTAAGGACCCATTGGATTGTCACTAATAAATATTACTTCGCTATGCCAGCCACCAGTACCTCCTTCGGCACACATTAAATAATACCGGCCATTCTTTTTATATATATGCGGGGCTTCAATCCATATAGGTTTTTCAGAAAGATCAACGCCTCCATCAACAATTATCTTACCGGTTCCGGTGATAACCTTATCGTTTTCCACATCATATTCCCAGATCTTAATCACACGATGCCCATTATAGAGCTCTTTGCTTTTGTCGGGTGCATCATTGTGGATGACATATCCTTTCCCATCATCGTCGAAGAAAAGTGAAGGGTCAATGCCGTTAAAATCGAGTTTCACAGGATCGCTCCATCCTTTCAGCGGGTCTTTTGTTTTAACAACTATATTTCCAAAACCTCCTGAAAACTGGGTTGTGATCATGTAGAAGGTTTCATTATGCGGATTATACAAGATCTGCGGAGCATAAACCCCGGCACTGATGCCGCAATCTTCAACTTTTAATTGCGAAGTACGGTCGAGAACGTGTCCGATTTGTTTCCAGTTCACCAGGTCTGTGGAATGAAAGATGGGCACTCCCGGAAACATGGCAAAAGATGAACATACCAGGTAATAATCATCTCCTTTGCGGGTAATGCTGGGATCGGGATAACATCCCTGTAAAATGGGACTGTAAAATTCATCAGGTTTTAACGTAAAGTCTTTATATACCTGGTCATCTCCCTGGTATGAAACCTTCGAAAATAAAGGCGAATTCTTTGACGGCTTTTCCCGGGTTGTATCATTTTCAACAGCTCCGGCAAAGGGAATAATTGATAAATGACAAATGATTATAAGGAAAAAAGATGCTAAGATGTTCATAGGTCGATTCTTTTGTTTTTCTTTCAATTACATAATACTATTGTTGCTGTCAGGCTATTTAAAGAGCAACTGCGCAAAATTGTACAGGTTGTTCCTCCACACAGGCCAGGTATGACCTCCCGGATATTCGCTATATGTATATTTGATTTTCATTTCGTCAAACTTTGCGAGCATAGCCTGACAATTATTGTATGCTATATCTTCCTTACCTCCCATGGCGATCCAGAATTGTTTCAGATTGGTGTTGATAAGATCAGCATTTTTGCTCATAAACTCATATTGCTTATTGGCAAGGTCGTTCTGCCTTGGCTGTATCCAC
>DATAEX010000483.1:0-5890 GCA_036257765.1 Bacteroidales bacterium | reverse complement strand
GCAGGGTATCAGCGTGAACAAACACAGAATCGAAATCGGAAGTAACATAGATGAATACAGCGTTTTGAGTAAGTATGGCACTGTCTGTTTTCTGATTTATAAAAGCGTGATCTCCTCTGAGAATAATATTCTGTTCCTCATCGAATAATTCAATATTGTAAAAACCCTCGCCGAATCCGGTATTGCGTTCATAATACAGACTGTCGCCCTTAATTGTCTGTTGTTTGTTCCTGACCAGTGCTTTTTTCTTAAGCATGGAAATATCCGTCTCTGTATTATACCATCCATCCTCGCAATAAATATAACTGCTATCACCTATAATTTCTGTAGGTCCATAAAAGAAGGCAACTTTAGTAAGAGTATGATACCTTAGAGTATCGGAGAAAATTGTATACTCAGGATTTTTAAGTATAACCGAGTCGGTAAAGAAATACATTTCACTACGGGAATAGTAATATCCAACTTTGCTGTTAAGATTGTTTTCACCGCTTTTTATGTCAGCATGTTGTGTGTAGTAAGCAGTACTGGTGCCCACATTGAACTCAAGTTCCGTGGTTTTTAGTTCTGTATTCCGTCCCACGAGGCGCACATTCCTCATGATCCGGGCTATTCTTGTATTGCCATCATAAGTCAGATAATCACCGTAACAATCAATTGTATCGCCCTGAACCAGGTGAACCCTGCTGAAAGCTTCCAGTGAATTCCTTGCACCGTAATGGTAAGCACTATCGCAATACATTATTGCACTGCCATGTTCAAAAACAACATTTCCTATAAGCCTGTAGGCACCGTTGGCGATTTCCTGGGCCTGTTCCATAAAATCGGCCTTAACCTGGACCTGCCGGGGCTGTTGCTGGGCCAAACCCGCGATACTGCCCAGTAATTGAACCATCAATATGGCAACGCAGCATCTTTTCAATTTATCTGTAAATTTCAATCAGATTCTGAATGTGTCCAGGCCTTACTGCCAAACGAACATTTAGAATAATCATCGGATAGTCGAATGTATGTTGTCTTTGCCTTTTCCACTACCCATTCATTGACCCTTTCATTCTGCTTTTTTTCAAGCGCACGGGATTTGAAAAGATTATAATCCTCTTTAAGGTTGCCCACATGGGGACTTGTACGGTTCTTCAACCATATGACTTTGAAAACGGTTTTGCCTTTATTGTCGATAGATTCATATGGATCAGATATTTCACCCGTTTTGAGATTGTTGATAATACGGTACTCCTGAGGTTCGAATTCGTCGAGGGCCCACCTCACACCACCCCTTTTAGGATTAACGGCTATTCCGCCGCTTATCCTGGTATCTTCGTCCTGGCTGAACCGTATAGCAGCCTCAGAGAATTCAATAGAGTCAAGGCGCACAAGCGTAATAATGCTGTCCAGATGCTCTATGGCAGCTTGCTTTTCTATAAAAGCAATTTTGGGTTTAAGAAGAATATGGCGTGTATGTATTCGATCCTCTGTTTTGTCGAGGCACTGAATCAGATGATATCCGAAACTGGATTCCACTATACGTGAAATGGAACCTTTCTTCAGGGCAAATGCCGCCTTGGCATATTCGGGATCGAGTTCCGCCCTCGATAACCAACCAATATCACCTCCTCTTGGTGCTGATCCATCCTCTGAATAAATGACAGCCATAGTGGTAAAGCTTTCGCCATTTATAATCCTTTCTCTTATTTTAAGCATTGTCTCACGAACATCAAGAATAGCCTGTTCGCTTGATTTCGGATAAGCATAGATCTGATTGAACTCTACTTCAGCATTTATATATGGCAGGGAGTCCTGTGAAAGACTACGGAAATACCCTCTTACCTCGGAGGGTGTAACAGTAAGTCCATCTGTAATTTTTCTTCTCATATCCATGGCAAGCAAGCCTTCACGGATTTCATCCCTGGTATCTTCCTTTATTTCAATTATTGTTTTGTTAAATTCTGATTCAAGACGTTCCTGAGTTCCATATAAATTGATATAGTACTGCAGGCGCCGGTCAAGTTCGCTTTCAACCTGCGAATCAGTGACCTCAAGGCTATCGACCTCAGCCTGATTGAGCAGTAGCTTCTGTATCAGCAATTGTTCGAGAATGAAACAACGTGTGTTTCCATCGGTTTGCTCACCGGCATCCTTTAGTTGCAGAACTCCTTTTTCGATATCGGAATACAGGATTTTCTTATCACCCAGAACAGCAATAACCTCATCGATAATTATCTGGCCATGAACATTATTCAGGCTTAATCCGGAAAGAAATAAAAGAAGTGTCAGAAATATTCGAATCATTACCTTATTTGTAAATTGTGAAGTGTTCCCGATTCTGAGCATCATAGAAGATGCTGCTTTCAAGCTCACTGATAAGTTGTACTTTACGCTTATTCAAAATAATTGAATGAATGTTGTTTTTTACCAGTTCATATGGCGTTGTAGTGCCCTCAAAAGCTAATTGCTTTGCACTCACAAAGTAATAATAGTTTTGATCTCTTATCTCTATGTAATTGCGATTTTTAAGAGTATTTAACAATATTTTGTCATCAGAAGGGATCATACGGACCACTTCATTGATATTAACCCAGTGTTCATTAAAGTGATCATAAACTTTGGCATTTTTAAAACAATATGCTTCAAGTCTTTTTAAATCCTCATCATTATCTGACCTGTACCACTGCCGCACTCTGTAAATTTCAGGTGAGTTTACAGGTAGTTTAATAAATAACCCCTTCATCATGGGTTCGTTTAAAATGAAGTTCGCCATATTTTCCTTGTAATATGCTTCTATTTCCCCTTCATTTACGATGGTATCAAGCTTTTGCTGAAGATAACTTTGTTGATAGGCATATATAAGCAACGAGCTGCGGTAATTTTCTATTTCTCTTGCAACATCTTTTTCCTGCTCCGTCAGATTAATCTCAGCAATGTTAAGCAGCAGTTGATTCCTTATCCATTTTTCCACGAAGTCGTTTACAATGGTGATGCTGTCCTGACCGCTTACCTCAACAGGTACAACGCCCTTAAGATCGGAAGGATACAGATGATTTTCGAATACGCGCGCAAGTGGTTTTTCCTTGGTGGTTACGGTTTCACCAGTACAGCAAATAATACATAAAGCTGTTACTAAGATTAGAGAGAATTTCATTACAGTATCATTTAACCCGTTGTAATACAGTACGATCAACAGTAACAGTATATTTTGCGCGGAGCGATTCAATCCATTGACTGTCGAGATAATTCTGATAGTCTGCAGTTACCTGTCCCTGTGTTTCAGTAAAGGCTTTTTGAGAAGGAGGCAGTATATCATTCACTACCAGAACAGTTGTTTTATCTCCTTCTTTAACAGTTTTTGAAAATCCCTTTTTCCATGTAAACCCGCCGTCTGGCAATTCATCCTGCTTTTCATATTTCTGATCTTTTATATCAATGCAGGGAACCGTATCCTGACTACAAATGGTTTTAATAAAATCACCGGACGCAATCTTACTTATCGATCTTTTTTTGGCAAGCTTTAAAACCGATTTAGTAAGTGCGGGATCACTGAATGTATACAATGAAACGTCTGCTCTTTCGCCCCAAAAATAAAGATCAGAATGATCATTATAATATTTCATCAAACCGGCAGAATCGTTAACAGCCCTGCTCCATACCTTATCATCCATTATATTAAATAAAAGAATGCCATCGTGATACTCTTCCATCAGGTGACGGAATGCCGGGTATTTCTCATCGAGCTGTTTCTTTTCAAATGAAAGCAGTTCATTGAATATCATTTCCTTGAATTTTCTATCAACTATATCTATATAAGGATCTTTCCGGTTATACCGCCTGGTCCTGACAATAAAATCAGCCAGTTCCTTTTGACTGTATTCTTTTCCGTCGATAGAAAAAACAGGTTCAATAAGTTCACCTGCTATATTCGGATCCCAGTTGCCGGAATAAAGTGAACTATCCATTTTTTCAACCAGATCATTCAGGTTATCCGGATAGGACTTAAATTGATATTGTTTTTTGAGGTCATTTACAAACGTTTCTTCGGTTCTCTTACCCCTATCATCCATCATTACCCGCTCTTCGAGTTGCGATTTGAGCTGTTCGAAGGGTGCCACCGGCCTTTTACCCTGCAATTGAAATATATGCCATCCAAATTCAGATCGGATGGGTTCGGTAAAAGTTCCGCTGTCGGTCAGGGCAAATACGCTTTCTTCAAGTTCTGCGGGCAGTTCTCCTGACCTGATCCACCGCATCATACCGTTGTTTCTTGCAGAGGCAGCATCTTCAGAAAATTGCTTTACCATTTCGGCAAATGAATTGCCGGCTTTAAGTAATTTATGGCATGAATCAATCTTTTCTTTTTTTTCAGCAACCAGGGTGTGGTCTTCGTTCCGGCTGGTTCTTACCATGATATGCGCTAGTTTTACTTCACCCAGCGCAGGCCTGAAAGCGTTAGTTCTGATAATATGATAGCCATAACGCGATCTGACCGGCATGGAATATTCGCCTGCTTTATTATTGTATGCTGCATCTTCGAAAGAATATACCATTGTAAAGGCAGAAAACCAGCCCAGCAGACCGCCATTTACTTTTGCGGAAGGATCCTCTGATTCGGTACGGGCTAATTTTTCGAAAGATTCGCCTCCTAGTAACCTGTTTCTGAAGGAAAGTGCTTTATTGTAGGCTGCGACAGTATCAGCCGGAGAAGGATTTGAAGGAAGCTTTGCCATTATATGACTGGCGTTAACTTCTGTAACTGTGCGATCGTAAGCTTCCTTAACAAGTTTGTCAATCAGATTGCGGTCCTGCAGATAAGGTTTGGATAACTGTTCCCTGTAACCGGCAAGTTCGTTTAGAAAAGACGACACGGTATCATAGCCAAGCTTTTGGGCCTCAAGAACCTTCAATTTGAAATTAATAAACATTTCAAGGTATTCGGCAGGCGGTTTGTTCTCATACCCTTCAATGTTACTGTTCTTATGATAGATCCGCTCAAATTCCGATAATAGGACCGGCTGATCATTTATTTTCAATAATACTTCATCCTGCGAAAAAAGAGCTGTACTACGAAGTATGACAGCAAAGAATACAACGGGAAGTTTTTTCATCGTAAGGAAATTTTTGCACTAGCGACTATAATTTGGAGCTTCACGAGTAATGGTCACATCATGAGGATGGCTTTCGGTAATTCCTGAACTGGTAACACGCACGAACCGGGCATTCATAAGTTCCTCTATTTTAGATGCACCACAATATCCCATCCCTGCTCGCAATCCGCCAATCATCTGGTAAACAACTTCCGAAAGAGAACCTTTAAATGGTACCTGTGCCACTATGCCTTCGGGTACAAGTTTTTTAATGTCTCCTTCCGGATCCTGAAAATATCGGTCGCCTGATCCCTGCTGCATGGCCTCGATCGAGCCCATTCCCCGGTATGATTTATATTTACGTCCGTTATATATGATGGTTTCACCCGGAGATTCCTCAACGCCGGCAAAAAGTGAACCAGCCATTATTGAACTTGCACCGGCAGCAATGGCTTTGACGATATCTCCGGAATAACGGATGCCTCCGTCTGCTATAATGGGAAGGCCAGTTCCCTTAAGTGCACTTGAAACGTTGAAAATTGCAGATAACTGCGGCATACCAACACCAGCAATGACCCGGGTAGTGCAGATTGAACCCGGTCCGATTCCAACCTTTACACCATCGGCTCCTGCTTTTAAAAGATCGAGAGCTGCTTCGCCGGTTGCAATGTTTCCAACGATGATTTCGAGGTTAGTGAACATTTTCTTCGCTTTCTTCAGTGTTTCCAGAACACCCTGTGAGTGCCCGTGCGCTGTGTCGATAACTACTGCATCTACATCCGATTTAACAAGTGCTTCCATTCTTTCAAACGTATCGG
>DATAEX010000435.1:0-3003 GCA_036257765.1 Bacteroidales bacterium | reverse complement strand
TGTGCAAATGCATTGCCTCCATACATCCAATAGCGTGTGGTATCGTATTTTCGGCCTTCCTCAATAACCTTACATATGTTTTCACCTTCACCGCTTTCGTTCCCCGCGCTCCAGAAGAGAATGCTGGGATGGTTCCGGTCGCGCAATACCATTTTCCTGGCCCTTTCACGATACATATCTTCCCATTCCTTCCTGCCCGACAGATATTCCGTGGCATGACACTCGTCACCCGTTTCATCAACTATATATATTCCGTATTCATCGGCGAGTTCGAGATACCTGTTCACAGGTGGATAATGTGATGTACGGACGCAGTTGATATTAAATTGTTTAAAAAGATTGAAATCCCGGATCATGGTCTCTTCGTTCATAGTATGACCGAGAGTAGGATGCTGCATGTGACTGTTGATACCGTTAAGCTTGACCGGAACGCCATTGAGATAGAATACCTGGTGCCGTATTTCGGTTTCCTTAAATCCAATCCTGCCGGAAATCACCTCTTCGATAGCTTTGTTATGCAACAGTTCAAATGTCAGATAATATAAATTGGGATGTTCGGCTGACCATTTGGCCGGATTGATGATATTTTCAGAAATCTTAATTTCCTGCCTGCCCTTCGGCGAAAGAGAATACGGCTCAGAAGTAAAGGTCCTTACTGCTTTTTTATTCATATCAAAAAGGGTAATCCGGACCTGGTAATCATTGACAGGCTTATCGGAATAATTTCGTAAATCTGTAAAAATATCCAGCCGGGCATCGGTGTATGTGTCGTCGAGGTCGGTAACCGCATGCCAGTCGAATAAGTGCACCTTTGGCGCGGCAAACATCCATACTTCATCAAATATTCCTGCAAGGCGCCAGTAATCCTGATCTTCGAGATAGTATCCATCGGAATACTTGTGCACATTAACCGCAAGCGTATTGTTTCCGGGCTTTACATATCGGGTAATATTATATTCAGCCGGCTCCTGGGCTCCTTCATTATATCCAACCTCTTTGCCGTTGATCCAAATGAATGAAGCAGATGCTGTTTTCTCAAGGCGGAGAAAGATTTCTCTCCCTTTCCACGATTCGGGAATCGTGAAAACTCTTCGATACGAACCTGTGGGATTATATTCCCGGGGAACAAAAGGAGGATTGGGTATAAATGGGGTGATCACATTCCTGAACAGCGGATCGGAGTATCCCTTCATTTCCCAGTTCGATGGTACATGAATAGTATCCCAATTCTCATCCCTGAAATTTTCACGGTAGAAGTCAGCTGGTGTTCCTTCAGGTGTATCGGCATAATGAAATTTCCAGGTACCGTTCAGCGACCGGTAATACGTTGATTCGGGACGGTTATTGCTTAATGCACCAGCAATGGAATTAAAGGGAGTAAGAGGTGTATGGCCTTCTTCCTGGTTTAGTTCAAATAGCTGGGTGTTTTCAATATATTGATAAACATTTTTAATATAATCTCCATCCTGAGCTTCAAGTACTGAAAATAATGAAAGGAGTAGAAAAAATCCGGTAGTTTTCATGATGCTGATCTAATTAGTTTTAAGGAAGTCTATTACTATCACGGAAGTCTACCTGAAATTAATCAATCAGATCATAAAATAAAAGTACTTATTACTTTTTTTATAAAAACCTTAAAAAAAACTGCAAATCAGAGTTATAAAATCGCCCAATTACATGTCCAGTCTACAAATCCGGGAGAGGGACCCCGGCGGGGTGGTCTGATTATGTTAAATAGAAATAGAACTATTATGTCCCTGCGAAATTTCTGAAAAGAAATCCGCAGGGACGGGATTGTGATTTTTATGTGATAAACAGGATTATGATTCCAGCAGAGCATCCAGGTTTTCCAGTGCAGCAGTAAAACCTTCCTGGAAGCCCATTTCAACATATTTCTGAAGATCTTCGGGTTTATCGAAAGTACTTTCAACATAAACAAATGTCGAACCTGATTCTTCAGTAAACCTGACATCCCATAAAGGTCTTGGAAACGATGTATCAATATTACCGTTGATGTCGCAAAAAGCATCAAGTGCAGTAAATCGTTTCAATGGTGTGATTGATAAAAAATCGGCACGACACCATTGTTCAGTTCCGTCAGGGCCTACCATTGCATACAGCCAATGTCCGCCTTCCCTGAAATCTATATTTTTTGTACGTGCTTTCCAGGGCTTTGGAGCCCACCACTGATCAAGAAATTGACTCTCGGTAAATGCAGCCCATACTTTTGAAACAGGAGCGGCAAATTCTCTCTTTACCTTTACCTTGCTATTTTCCCTGTCAATAACAAAGTCAATGAATAATGTGCCTGTCTTCATTTTCTTTTAGTTTTTAATTTAATTAAAACTTCATCCAATTGCTCGAAACGGCTTTCCCAATGTCTTCTGAACTGTTCAAGCCATGTATCAATCTCTAACATTTTTTCCGGATTAAAATGATAGTAAATTTCTCTGCCGGCTTTTTCCTGTTTTAACAGCTGGCATTCTTTTAAAATTCTAATATGTTTTGAAACTGCCTGCCTCGAAGTATCAAATTCTTCAGCAAGTGCATTTGGCGTCATAGATTGTGTCGCAATCATCAGCAAAATCTCACGTCTGGTAGGATCTGCAATGGCCTGAAATACGTCCCGTCTCATTGAAAAATAGTTTTGAGCAAATACTGTGACAAAGATACATGCAAATAAACGGTTGCGCTTTCATTTCTATTAAAAATGATTTCTAAATTGCGAACTATAATATCTATTTAAATGTTAACATTATAATAATTAATTTCTATGCAGTCGACAGGAAAAGTTCTTATTGTAATTGGAATTCTTCTGATATTAGGTGGAATTATATTGTATCTGGGAGGAAATAGACTTAACTGGATCGGAAGACTTCCGGGCGACATCCGGATTGAAAGAGAAAATTTCAGATTTTATTTTCCAATTACAACAATGATTCTTTTTAGTATTATTCTAACTGTAATAATATGGTTGATAAGGAAAATATTTTAAGACGAAAT
>DATAEX010000464.1:0-3427 GCA_036257765.1 Bacteroidales bacterium | reverse complement strand
TAAAACTCATTTGAAACCCTCAGGACTTCCTTTTTGTCCTTAAAGGGATTCAAAATGTGAATTCCCGGTGGCAGTTCACCGTTGTATTTAAGTTCGCTGTTGAACTTAATAATCCGGTCAGCGAAAGTTATCATTCAACATAGTATTCATTTAAAGATAATAATTTATATTTTTGCAGCTGATGTTAAGAATCCGTGTTCATATCTGCTGATTAAGCCGTAAAAAGGCCCTCTGACCGTTACGCTTAATTATTCTCCGAATACCCTTCGGGGAACCTTTTCTTTTTATTCCATATAACTTAATGATCTATATTTTTTACAAGCTTTTAATTAATTAATCGCTCCGCAATGAATACACTTGAACAATACGGATGGAATGATTTCTTCAGCAATCATTATAACGAAAATAAAAACAACGATTTTAAGCCGGCAAGAGTAATTTCCCTGAAAGGTCATAAATATCATCTGATAACCGAAAATGGAGAGAAGCCGGCAGAACTCTCCGGCAAACTGCTTTACGGAACCGACCCTGAGAATATTCCAAGGGTAGGGGATTGGGTATGTTTTCTGGATTACGCCACCGAAGGGTACATCACAGAATTATTAGGCAGGAGGAATATTCTGGCCCGCCGTCAACCCGGCAACCGTACCGAACGGCAAGTTATGGCTGCCAATATCGATTATGCTTTGATAATACAGGGTCTGGACAGGGATTTTAATATCATGAGGCTCGACCGGTATATTGTTCAGATTACGGATTGCGGCATCGAGCCTGTTGTAATACTGAATAAAGAAGATCTTATTGAAAGCAGGGATCGGTATATTTCGGAAGTTTCCAGGCTTGGCAGAAAATGTCCGGTATATTTCTGTAGTATGATGTCCAAATCAGGATTGGATGAGCTTTATACGCAAGCATTAAAAGCCGGGAAGACTCATATTCTTATCGGCTCTTCGGGAGTAGGTAAAAGCTCCGTTATTAATGCATTACTCGATAAGATCGGGCTAAAGACCAGCGATTTAAGCGATTCAACAGGCAAAGGCAAGCATACAACCACAACCAGTGACCTGTTTATTCTTTCAAATGGAAGTTTGATTATCGATACTCCCGGAATGAGGGAATTCGGAATTGCACTGGATAATAAAGTAACCTCACCGGGTTTATTTCCGGTTATAGAGGAATTTGCTGCCGGTTGCAGGTTTTCTGATTGCACTCATCTGAACGAAGCCGGATGTGCCGTAATTGAGGCATTTGAAAACGGAACGCTGGATGCCAAAATATATACCAGCTATCAGAAATTAATCCGGGAACAAAGACGCTTTGAAATAAAGAAAGAAGATCAGAAACGACTGGGTAAGCAATTTGGGAAAATGACCAGGGAAGCTAAGGAATTCAGGAAGAAGTACAAATATTGAGATCAGTTTCAGGTTGTTTCCGATAGTTTCAGGTTGTTTCAGGTTGTTATAGTCAACCAAAATGGAGTCTTTGCGGCTAAATTATTACTTAGGCTTATTGCTCTAAGCTATTAGCAAGTTTGAAAAAAAAAGAGGCTGTCTTACAGGCAGCCTCTTTTTAAAATTGCAATCATTTGATTATTCTTTCAGGAACTTGTATTGTCCTGTGCCTGAACTGGTCTTCAGCTTCAGAATGTACATTCCTGGTTTCAGGGATGAAACGTTCAGACGTACAATCCGGTCTGTTGCATCCAAAGCTTTGTGTAATACAAGTGCACCGGTTACATTGTATATACTTAAATCGGTGGCTGCTTTATTCAGCTGAACATTGAGTTCATCTTTTACAGGATTCGGGTATGCCGAGAATCCAAGATCCTCAATATCATCCACTGCAGTAGTAACCAGACCAATATCAGTAAATGTAGTCGTGTCAAAGACAAAGACAATTACAGTATCTAAATCCACATTATTCAGTTCAATTCTCCATGCGTGGTCAACAGGCGGTATATCATAGCTTCCGTTACCATTTACGTCGGTATAGAAATCGATATTGTAAACGTTGTTAACTGTAACAGAATCAAATACAACAGTAAAGTCGCCACTGTCGATCGGCGTTACCAATACGCTGTCGACAAATTCATCCGTTTCCGGATTCCTCAGGTATACAGTGAGATTTTGTCCTTCATTGTCTGCAAAACCTGTGAAGTTGACAGTGATCTGGTAGTTAGCAGTATCAGTAGTATCGGAGTCAGCAAAAATATCGGTGAAATCGGTATTATGTGCAAAATTCAGAATGGTATCAGCCGATAATCCGGGTAATTCAAACCTCCAGGCATGATCTGTCGGCGGTGAATCATACATTCCGTTGGTGTTCATGTCAGCCCAGAAATCAACATTATAATCCAATCCGGATTCAACAGAATCAAATACAACACCGAAATCGGCAGTGTCTACAGGTGAAACAACAAGGCTGTCCACAATTTCCCCGTCATCTGAATGACGAACATAAACAGTAAGATCCTGACCTACATGCGGTGTCATGCCTGTAAAATTAAGAGCAATTTCAAGCAGGGTTGTATCCACACCCCCCGTATCTGATTGCCAGGTAATATCGAAGTAATTTGTATCATAAACCCAGATAAGCGTAGTATCTCCCTGGAAATCATCAAGCACGATCCTCCATGAATTATCAGTCGGAGGTACATCATACATTCCATTTCCATTAACATCAGAATAGAAATCAAGGTAATAACTTCCGGTATCTACATTGTCAAAAGACAGAGTAAAATCGGAAGTATCAATCGGATTCATCGAAACACTGTCCTGGAATTCACCTGTTTCAGGATCTCTTAAATACAACGTGAGATTCTGCCCGTTAAGGGATGAATCCACTCCGGTAAAATCCACATTAATTGAGTCCTGCGCCCGGAGCAAAGCAGAAAACGGAAGTCCGCTTAAAACTAACAATAACATAAGGTATTTCTTTTTCATGGCTTTTTGAATTTAGATTGCCTGATTAACAATTGAAAAGTATCAACTTGACCACGATAGATCAATTTTAACAAATTTTTAACATGGAGTTAACTTTTTCATTTTCGATAGTTTGGCACTTATATTGAAGAATAAACCAGTAAGTTGACGGGTTTCTGTGATGGTAAAAGTGCCCTTTCAGTTTGGAAAGGTTAAAAGAATTTAAATTAAAATCTTATGAATAATACCACAACCTGGGTAATTGATCCTGCACACAGTGAGGTATTCTTTAAAGTTAAACACCTTGTAATTACAACTGTTACAGGAAGCTTTGAGAAATTTGAAGGCAAAATGATATCTCCTTCGGATAATTTCAATAATTCGGTGGTTGAGTTTTCCGCAGATGTGGCCAGTATTAATACCAATGCGCCCGATCGGGATAAGCACTTAAAATCCGCTGACTTTTTTGATTCAGAAAAACATCCAAAAGTTGAATTCAGATCCAA
>DATAEX010000450.1:0-2868 GCA_036257765.1 Bacteroidales bacterium | reverse complement strand
GTCAGAGTTTCTGCTGCCGGAATGAGGCTGATTAATAAAGTTGGCTTGAAAAAAGCCCTGGAGGCAGCCAAATTAAAAGGTTACATCAATAATTATTAATAAACAGCACGTCAGGATATGGCAAAAAAAGGAAACAGAATTCAGGTAATTCTTGAGTGCACCGAACACAAGAACAGTGGATTACCCGGAATGTCAAGGTATATCACTACAAAAAACAGGAAGAATACACCTGAACGACTGGAATTGAAAAAATACAATCCGGTTCTCAAGAAAGTAACAGTACATCGTGAAATAAAATAATCTGTCATGGCAAAGAAAGTAATCGCAACACTTAAGACCGGAGCTGGGAAAAGTTTTGCAAAATGCGTTAAAATGGTGAAATCACCTAAAACCAACGCTTACATGTTCAAAGAAGAAATTGTACATGTGGATCACGTAAAAGATTTCTTCTCTCAAAAATAAGAAATTAATTCCTTCTGAAATAGTGGCTTTCTTTGGATGAAGAAAGCCTTTTTTTTTAAATATATTCCAATATTTACCTTGATATGGCACTATTTGGATTATTCGGCGGCAAAAAGGAAGATCTCGACCGTGGACTTGAAAAGACCAAGGATAGTTTTGTGAAAAGAATCTCCAGGGCTGTGCTTGGAAAATCAACCGTAGATGATGAGGTCCTTGACAATCTCGAAGAAGCACTCATTTCATCAGATGTTGGCGTAAATACCACTTTACGCATAATTGAACGCCTGCAATCACGAGTCAATCGTGACAAATACATGAATATTAAAGAGTTGAATAATATACTCCGGGAAGAGATCAGTGCGTTGCTTGGGGAAAACAAAGAAGGTCAGACTGCAGATTTCTTATCTCCGATTTCAGAAAAACCCTATGTAATAATGGTTGTCGGAGTCAATGGAGTTGGTAAAACTACCACAATCGGTAAGTTAGCCTGGCATTACAAGAATGCAGGGAAAAAGGTTTTAATGGGGGCTGCCGATACGTTCAGAGCTGCGGCCGTAGATCAATTATCTATATGGGCACAGAGAGCTGGCGTTCCTATTGTTAAGCAGCTAATGGGCAGTGATCCGGCTTCTGTGGCATTTGATACAGTATCGTCGGCTAAGGCAAGCGGTGTGGATGTAGCAATCATTGATACAGCAGGCCGGCTTCATAACAAAGCGAACCTGATGAATGAACTTTCCAAAATAAAGCGGGTTATTCAGAAAGTTATACCGGAAGCACCTCATGAAGTAATACTGATACTTGATGGTTCAACAGGACAGAACGCATTTGAACAGGCTAGACAATTTACCGAGGCTACTCAGGTAAACGGTTTGGCTATCACAAAGCTCGATGGCACGGCAAAGGGCGGGGTAGTAATCGGTATTTCCGATCAGTTCAGGATTCCGGTACGATATATAGGTATCGGAGAAAAAATGGAAGATTTGCAGGTATTTGACAAAAATGCCTTTATAGAAGCTTTGTTTTAAGCATTATTGAAACAAAATCAGTTTGACAGAAGCTTTGTTCGATCAGAAAGAATAAATTTGAATCACCTAACCAAAATTATTGCTATGAATTTATTCAGGACAAAGCCTATTGACCAATTGCTGAGAGAAGCGGGCGACAAAGAACACGGATTAAAAAGAGCACTTAGCGGTACCAGCCTGGTTTTTCTGGGTATTGGTGCTATTATCGGCACGGGCATATTTGTCCTTACAGGCACTGTTGCTGCTAATTTTGCTGGTCCTGCCCTTGTACTCTCATTCATAATTTCGGCTGTTGGCTGTGTATTAGCAGGTCTTTGTTATGCTGAATTCGCCTCAATGATCCCAATTTCAGGAAGCGCTTATACTTACGCGTATGCCACACTTGGTGAGTTTATAGCCTGGATTATCGGATGGGACCTTATTCTGGAATATCTTTTTGCTTCATCAACCGTAGCTGTTGGCTGGTCGGGATATGTGGTAAGCTTCCTGCATGATTATAATATCAATATCCCTGAACAGTTATGTAACGCACCAATTAATTTTATAAAAGGAGAGGGATGGGTACTTACCGGTAGTCTTATTAATTTTCCGGCCGTTTTTATAATAGCTTTATTATCAACATTATTGGTTATTGGAATTAAGGAGTCTGCCGGCCTCAACAATTTTATTGTAGCAATTAAAGTTGTGGTCATCCTGCTCTTTATTGGTTTTGGCCTGTCATATATTGATACTTCAAACTGGAAGCCTTTTATACCGCCAAACCCGACCGGTGAATTTGGTAATTTCGGATTTTCCGGAGTTTTGCGCGGTGCCGCAGTTATATTTTTTGCTTACATAGGATTTGATGCTGTATCAACGGCGGCACAGGAGGCGAAGAATCCTCAAAGGGATATGCCTGTCGGAATTTTAGGTTCTTTACTTGTATGTACGCTATTGTATGTCTTAGTATCCGGTGTCTTAACTGGCATAGTTAAATATTCCGATTTAAATGTGCCTGCTCCTCTTGCACTTGCTATTGACCGTACAGGCGACGCTCTGATGTGGTTAAGACCCTGGATAAAAATTGGAGCAATTGCCGGATTAAGTTCTGTAATTCTCGTTATGCTAATGGGTCAGCCAAGGATATTTTTTACTATGGCAAATGACGGTTTATTGCCTAAGAAATTTTCCAAAGTGCATCCCAGGTTCCGCACACCGTATGTTACAACAATTATAACAGGAATTGTGTCTTGTTTTTTTGCCGGTTTGTTACCAATAAATATTCTAAGTGAGCTGGTTTCAATCGGAACACTTCTTGCGTTCACCATTGTATGTATCAGCATTATTATTCTCCGTAAAAAGAAACCTGATATTCACAGACCGTTTAGGACTCCGCTTG
>DATAEX010000436.1:0-3314 GCA_036257765.1 Bacteroidales bacterium | reverse complement strand
CAAGGTATGAATATTCTGATAATTGGTTCTGATAGTTTCATTGCACAAAAATTTATAAGTTATTCTGATAGCTGGAACATTAAAGGAATTTCCAGAACTACAAATCACTCCTCAAAAGAAACCATAATTAATGATTTATTTACAATTGGCGAAAATCACTTCGTTGATACAGATATAGTTATAAATTTTGCTGCTATAGTTCATCAACCTTACGTTAGAGATGTAAGAATCTATAATGAGGTCAATCACAGACTCGCTGTTTTAAATGCATTAAAAGCTAAGAGATCCGGAGTAAAGCTATTCATTCAAATGAGCACGATCGGCGTCTACGGTGATTCGACAGATATTTCAGTTGAATCTGCCTGTAATCCTATGAATCCTTATGCAACTTCTAAATTAAATGCTGATCAGGAACTTCTCATCATGCAGGATGATCACTTTAAGGTGACTATTATCAGGCCTCCGATGGTATATGGAGGTGGCAACGCGCCAGGAAATATGATGCGTCTCATCAGGCTTGCCCATAAGGGAATTCCCTTGCCTTTTAAATCAATTGATAATAAAAGGGATTTTATCCATGTCAATAATCTGGTTCAATACCTGCATATAATATGCGAAAGAAAATTGGAAGGGATAATGCTCGTTTCTGATCACCAGCCGGTTTCTACTGAATTCCTGCTTAATATTGTCTCAAACTATACTTCGAAAAAAATTATGCTCATTAAGGTACCGTATTCATTACTTAGGATCTTACACAGATTGAGGCCGAATGAGTATAATAAACTATTCGGCAGTTTAAACTTACACACGAACTTCCCTTATGAAGATCAGATAAAAAGACATTCTGTTGAGGAAGGTATAAAGGAGATGATGAAATGGTATATAGATTCACATAAGAAACACTGGTATCGAAGTTAAATGATCTGTTTATAAAAACCGGATAAGAAATGATTTTCTATTTGTATATAGCTTTAATATTTCTGTCATTTTTCTTAACCGCCGGGGTCCGATGGTTTGCCATTCGCAAATCAATAATGGATATACCCAATAACCGGAGTTCTCATACTGTTCCTACGCCGCGGGGAGGAGGTTTAGCAGTGGTAATTGCATGGTTCACCGGATTGTCCTTTTTGTATTTCGGAAATAACCTGGAAGTTTCCCTGTTTTATGCCTTGCTTTCAGGAATACCTTTGACATTTGTGGGAATTGCCGATGATATATTGAACGTTAAACCGGGTATCAGATTTGCGATTCAATCCATTTGTGCAGGAGTTTCCCTGTTATTCCTGCAAGGAATGTACATCCCTGATTTATCAGGTTCAAGCGTGTTTCTGACAGGTCTATTTTCATCTCTTGCATTCATAGGTATTTTATGGTCAATTAATCTTTATAATTTTCTTGATGGCATCGACGGATACATTGCGACCGAAGTGATATTTATAGGACTCGCCATCTACATTATTACAGGTGACAATCTTGGCTTGCTTTTGGCTGTATCTGTATCAGGTTTCCTGGCTTGGAACTGGCCCAAAGCCAGGATCTTTATGGGCGATGCAGGAAGTACACTTCTTGGATTTACAATTGCAATTCTCGCAATTTTCCATCAAAATCAAAATGTTACTTCAATATGGGTATGGCTGATCCTTACTTCGCTTTTTTGGTTCGATGCTTCAATAACTCTTGTCAGGAGAATAATAAATCGTGAAAAAATCAGTGAAGCCCATCGTAAACATGCCTACCAAAGAATTGTAAGAGCCGGGGTCAGCCACAGGAAAACTGTTTTATTTTCAATTGTACTGAATGTTATTGGCTTCGGCTTTGCATATCTTGCTCATTCTTTTACACAATTAGCCTGGATTTTTCTGATCAGCGATCTTCTGATCCTTGCACTTGTCCTCTTGTATATTGACAAACGAAAGCCTTTTGACTACAAGGATTGCAAGTAACAAATTCTTACAGAGATCCGCGTTTAATGATTGTTAAGCTTATTCCTGCATTATTTCCATATGCATCACCTATATCAAATCCAAGCCCCACAGAAGCCTCCATGCCTTTCAGGAATCCTGGATATCCGCTTACTGTAATTAAGGCAGAAGCAGACCGCTGAGGTGTATTATACGGGAAGGGATAGGTACCGAGATTTTTAATAAACGTTAAAATAAAAATGTATTTAATTTTTTGTGACATAAAACCATTCACACCAAAGTGGTTGGCTGACACTCTGTTATTTATGATCGCAATTGTATCCGATTGCGCTATTACTGGGGAAGTGATCAGAGGATTGCCTATTGTGTAACCATGATAAGTCCATCCCGACTTGTATATGTAATGATTGAAATAATCGTCTACATAAGATGTTTTATCTTTACTGTGTATGATACCACCTGATTGACATGTCGACTCAAAGTGTTCAAATAAGAAATTTGTAAGAATTCCTTTATCATTAACTGACTCTACAACAATACCCCAAAGGCCATCCGGCATAAATAATTTCCTGAATCCGGAGAAATCTTCAAAAATAGTCTGATAGTAAATACTTAAGATATGTTTCTTCGTTTTTAGGTCTATTCTGTAATTCCTTGATCCGAGATGATTGCCTAATTTATTGAGAGCCTCGTTTTTAGGTGTTGATGGGTCATCCGTACTTCCCCTGCTTGCAAAAAAAACTTTTCCATAGGTACCCCATCCTTTGGGCAATTCCCCATACTCCGGTTCCGGTGAAACTCCTCCCCATATAGCATAGTGTTCAAGCCCTGCTGATACGTTAACCGGCAGAGTCCCTCCTAGTCTTATATAGAGATTTTTATGATGCAGATATTGATTGGCAACATAACTGTCTTTCCCAAACCATCCGTGCGAAAGCAAACCTTTTATTTCCACGTATCCCTTTGTAAAGGGAACCTTCATAAACCCGTCTGTTCCGATTAAAATTTCAGGAAGTGGCGGGGCATTCCGGGATTTCATTATTGACCCTGTGGATAAAGGATGATCAGTGTAACGATCAAATCTTTCCTGTCTTCCGCAGCTAATAAAGATCTTACGGTAGAAAAAATCGAGATAAGCTTCCTCTAAAAAAAAAAACTTTCTACCATCGAAACGGCTGTTGACCTGAACTCCATAGGAAAAATCCACTGTTCTGCTGGTATCGTGCTCCGCTGCTAAAGAAACTGCCGACAGAAAAAGTGAGGATTTATCCGGTAACCTTTTACCGAAATGATTGCCTATCATCCAGAATGGCAACATCCTTCCAAAACCAGGATTTATGCCGGATTCAAGTGAGTAATCGGGTAATCTCAATAACTGTCCTGCTCCCG
>DATAEX010000416.1:0-5612 GCA_036257765.1 Bacteroidales bacterium | reverse complement strand
CGAGGAATTCCGCAATTCAACAGCAACCATTGTTTTCCCCAAAGAAGAAAACTATAATGCCGCTCTTGATGTGATGGCCGCCAATCTGAATGCAGGGTATACCGACCATAATGATATACCCATTGTATGGCAGAACAAAGTCCTGATCCCTTATCTTCTTGAACGCGGAGTATTTGAGAACATGCTTGAACGTGAAGAATTCATTCAGAAAGCTGTCAATGACACTGTTAAGCTGAAGAATATTCTGGGCGACAGCGTTGTAATCAATTACGAACCCAACGAAAAGACCCTTTGCAGCAACGGGTATGCCTACAATTATTATGAATTTTCTGTGCCTGACACTCTTTATAAATCGCCTATCTTCTATGAAGGAGAATGGTGGCTGAAAACATTGGGAAACCAGGCTTTTGGATGGAACCCCGGTGTAATTAACATATCCGATAAAGTTTATGATTATGAGAAAGAGTTTGTAGGCCCTGCACATAATGATACTATTTTCCGTGTATATTTTGATCAGGGTTATACCGGAAGATACTCTGTTGATTTTAATGTGAAGAACCTGTTCCCCAGGAAATATCTGGCTGTTGTCCGCACGGTTATGCGTGTGGGAGGCATCTACGATATTTATGTCAATGACGAATTGATGCGAACATTTGACTATAATGCATACAAGTTAAACAGCGGTACAATTAACAGTGTAGTCCCTCTAAAACGTTATAATCCGGAGCCTTTGGGATACAATAAGTTTGATTTCTGGATCGATAACCTGGATGAATATGGGAAGGCAAGAATCCGGATCGAATACAGGGGCCCCAGCACGCTAACTACTAATGGCCTTGTAATTGATTATATTCAGTTTGTCCCGAGGGACAATTGAAAATTACCTTATTAACGAAGAATATATACTGATTTTTCACGAAAAAGATTTTGAATATGTCATACAGAATAAGTCGGAGCCGGATCCTGGTCATTATTTTAAGCATGGTGGCGGCAGCAGTTTCATTTACGATTTCGGCTCAGGATACAACCATTGTAACGGGGAAAGTATTTGATCATATGAACCGCGCGCTAAAAGATGTTTCCGTGAGTGTTGCCGGTTCATTTGAATTACCCTATGTTACTAATGAATCAGGGGAATTCACAATAATTTCCACCTCAGGGACTGACTGGATCATAGTATCACCGGCAGCAGATTTCAAGGCCAAAAGGGTATACCTGAATCACCGTAAGCAGGTTGATATATTTCTGACTCCGTTGGATATGGCTTCCAATGAGGATGAAATTCTCATCATGTCACGACCTGTTAGTAAACGTGATATTGCCGCTGCCTTTTCTTCGGTAGATATAAGGTTTATAAAAGGACTTAAACCGGTTACAATTGATGAATATCTCCAGGGCCGGGCGGCAGGTGTTAATGCAGTCAGAAGATCAGGGCATCCTTCGGCTGGGACATTCGTTAACATCCGGGGAATAAATTCACTCAATGCCGGAAATCAGCCACTGTATATTGTAGATGGCATACCAGGCACTCCGGCAGGTGTTTTCGGATCAAATATTTACGGTTATTCTTTTAACCCCCTGGTAGAAGTAAATCCGAATGATGTTTCAGCCGTTACAATAATCAAGGATCCCGCCATCAGCGCATCCTGGGGATCGAAGGGATCCAACGGACTTATACTTATTGAGACGCTTGATCCCAGTGTAACCAAGACTATCATTGAGCTGGATATCAGCACAGGTCTTTCTCTTAAACCTGATATCAAAATTCCTCAACTCAATGCCATTCAACACAAAACGTTGTTGCAGGAAGTGCTGTTTTCCTCCGGGAAACTTGAAGAAGACATTGCTTTTGAATATCCCAACCTTTATCTGGAACCGGATGATAAAAGATTTATTGACTATCAGCACAACACAGACTGGCAGAATGAAATTTTCCGCAATTCATTCTTCCAGAATCTGAATGTAATGGTTAAAGGAGGTGATGAAATTGCCACCTATGGTCTTTCATTCGGTTTGATGAACAATAACGGGGTTATCAAAAATACCGGTTATCAGGGTTATAATCTCAGATTTGTGAGCCGACTGAATGTATTTCGCTGGATGAAAATGAATGCCGGTGTATCCTTAAACTATAATAAGGGATTGTTAAAGGACGCAGGTACATCGGAACAAACCAGCCCTATTTTATCTGCACTGGGTAAATCACCTATGCTGAATCCATATCAATACGACGAACAGGGTCAGGAAATCTCATCAGTTTCGGAGATTGATGAACTTGGAATAAGCAACCCAGTAGCTGTTGTAAAAAGTTACGAGGCAAAAAATACGAATTCCAGTTTTGTATATTATATGGGGTTGGATGCATCTATAAATAGCAACATATCCTTTAAAAGCAAATTCAATTTCACTTATAACATGCTGAAAGAGCAGATATTTATGCCTAATCACGGCATGGAGCGATATTACAATGAAGAAGCATTCAATGTTGCCAAAGCGGCCACTAATGTATTAAGGAGTTTTTATAATAATACCTACTTAAGCATAAACCGGACTTTTGGCGAAGACCACCATATTTCGTCACGCACAGGGTTGAATCTTCAGACTAATAATTTTGAGTATGACTGGGGACTCAACAAAAATTCACATGCTAACGACCAGTACCGTTCCATTTCTTATGGACAGGCCAATCTGAGGGAAATAGGCGGCCAGAACCGAAAATGGAATTGGCTTTCGTTTTATGAAAATGTAAATTATACATTCAGAGATAAAATTTTCGTTACGGCAAGCGTATCACTCGATGGTTCGTCACGCATAGGAGAAGAAGCTGTGAATACTCTCAAAATTGCCAGCGTGCCTTTCGGTCTGTTTTATTCAGCCGGTGTTGCCTGGCGGTTATCAAGCGAATCGTTCCTTAAAAACAAATACTGGCTCGAAGACCTGAAATGGAGAGTATCGTTTGGAAGAACCGGTAATGATGATATTGGTGAATCAAGTGCTTCCAATTTTTATAAAGCCATCAAATTCAGGGAAACCGTTGGATTGTATCCCGCTGTTATCCAAAATAATAAGCTTTCCTACGAAATAGTAACCCAGTTAAATACGGGTATCGATATTTCACTATTTGGTAACAGGATTACGGGAACTGTTGATGTATTCCAATCGCAGACAAAAAATATGTTGATTTTTAACCCTGTAAGTGCTTATCTCGGTTATGATTACCGAATGGAGAACTCAGGTAAGATGCGCAACAGAGGTCTTGAAATATCATTGTCCGGCAGGATTGTGGATAATGGAGTATTCAGATGGGATCTTGGAACCTTTATCTCTACTGTAAAAAATGAAGTACTCGATATTAAAGGAAACAAACTGGTTACTGAATTGCTTGGCGCAGAGATCATCAATGCAGAAGGCGCACCTGCCAACAGCTTTTATGGCTATATTTTTAAGGGGGTTTATGCCTCCACTGAAGATGCTGTTGCAGCGGGGCTTGTGAATGACAAAGGAATGGCATACCATGCGGGCGATGCTATATATGCCGATTTATCAGGTCCCGAAGGCACTCCTGACGGTATGATAAACGACTATGATAAAACGGCTATCGGATCGCCAATGCCTAATTTTACCGGGAGCCTTATAAATTCACTCACTTATAAGAAGTTTACCGTGAGTGCCATGATTCAATTTGTATCGGGAAATGACCTGTATAATTTTGTCAGATATAACAACGAGCGAATGACCGGCCTGGAAAATCAAAGCCAGAATGTTCTTAATCGGTGGCAATACGAACACCAGGTAACTGACGTACCAAGGGCCCTTTGGGACGATCCTCAGGGAAACAGTGATTTTTCCACGCGGTGGATTGAAGACGGATCATTTGTAAGATTGAAAAATGTATCCTTAAGCTACAGGATACCTGACGAGTTCTTATCCTTTAAAAATGCAGAGTTTTATGCGTCTGCAAATAACCTGCTTACATTCACCAGGTATCTGGGTTATGATCCTGAATTCAGCTATTCGTATCTTCAGATACACCAGGGTATTGATTATGGACTAACTCCTCAGACCCGTCAATTCATAATAGGCGTCAAACTTGGTTTCTAATTATCTTATGAAAGGGAAAATGAAGAAAACTATGAAAAATACAGGGAAAATATTATTTATCCTGGCTTGTCTTTCGCTGACGGTATCATCGTGTCAGGAATTTTTTAATCCCGAGCAGGAGATAGATGTCACCGGTGACGAAATATTCAATGACTGGTATGAATACCGTTCGGTTGAAATGGGAATGTATGCCTTACAGCAACAGCTGGTTGAGCAGTTGATCGTATTGGGAGAGTTAAGGGGAGACCTGTTGACCGTCACACAGAATGCAGATGCAGACCTGATGGAGATATACAATTTCAATATATCCAAAACCAATAAATATGCTTCTCCTACTAACTTTTTTAAGTTAATATCAGCCTGCAATAATTTCATTAATATCCTTGAACGCGAGCATCCTGAAGTAAAGGATCCGGAGAGTGAAATTACCAATTACGACAGACTATATGGTGAAGCACTTTGCATGAGAGCCTGGGCATATTTCTCCGCCGTGAAAATTTACGGAAGAGTTCCTTTTATCCATTCTTCGCTAACAACAATGGAAGAGATTGAGGCTTATGTAAATTCTCCGGGAACATATATAGACAGCGTTCATATCGTATTTTCAAAAGACGGTTATTACAATAATGATACTACTTACAATCAGGAGATCGTTCTTGAAAAAAAGCTGTATGATGTAAATATGATCATCGATTATTTTACAGATGAAATTGAAAATAAGGTAAAAGCTGTAGGAGTAAAGCATGATATCGACCGTCCTGACGCTACTTGGGAAGTAACTATCTGGAATGAATGGGCACGTCATGCTCTGCTTGGGACTATGTACCTGACCGATGGAGATATTCACAAGGCTACATTTCATTTTGAAGCAATCGTTAAAAATCCTGCAGAAACAGAGCGCTATCAGCTGACAGATGATTTTTCATTGTATAACTGGTCGAGTATTTTTACCGAAATCGACAAAAATGAACACATCTATACAATATGGTTTGATAAGGAATACTTCCAGCAAAACCAGCTTCAGAATCTTTTCCTGCCTTTACCGCCTTATAAATATATGCTGAAGCCTACCAAAACCGCCGTGCATAAATGGGAAACCACTTGGATGTCACAAAGAATAATCAGAAATACAAATCCGACTTTGACCCATATGGATCCGAAGCAAATGGGATATCCGGGTGATCCGTTCCGGGGTTTTGGTACTTCCTATATCTATCTGAGAAATGCAGGCGGTATGTTCACTGTTCCTGATGTAAGTTATATGCTCCAAATGAAAGCCCAGCATGATACACGCACTGTTAACAACATCATGGAGGGTATGGATACCGTTGTTTTCAAGTATTATTCGGGTCAATATCAGGATGATGCAAGATATATTGTTTACCGGGCCGGCGGTATTCATCTTTACCTGGCGGAAATTTATACATATATGATCTATATTAATGATGATGGAAGCATTAAAACCAATACTACTTATGCCAAAGGGATTTTAAATGACGGTTATAAATATT
>DATAEX010000404.1:0-5221 GCA_036257765.1 Bacteroidales bacterium | reverse complement strand
TGGGATATTTCACCAGGGCCAGCGAGATCGATCCTGCAAATCCCAGAGCCTATCTGTGGAAAGGAGTTAACCTGCTCCATATGCCCGAAGCATTCGGTGGAGGAAAACAAAGCGGATGCCCGCTGATAAGGGAAGCCCTATTGAGATTTGAAGCCATTACTGTTTCTGATCCCATAGCACCTGCATGGGGATATGCCTATGCCCGGGAAATAGTAATTGGTTGTCAATAATTTGATTGCATTTTGCTTAACTTGCAGTAACTATAAACCATGTGCTCAAAACCAAAAGCATTCAGTGATAAATGGATCCTGATCATTGGTATACCATTGATCGGGATCGCTTTCCCTTTTTTCTTCGGGTCGAAATTTTCAGATCCGAATTTTTTCAAATGGATGTTTATTTCCATTGTAACCTCACTGGTAACCTGGATGACAATACGCCATGTTGTAGCTTTGATCTGGCGTTTGTTTCAATGGGAAAAGAATCCGGTCCTGCATATTGTCTTCGGATTGCTTATAATCATACTGTTCAGTCTGTTCTGTTCGTTACTTATTTATGGTCTTGCCCGGTTGTTATTCAATTGGGGACCCGACTACTGGCAGGTTATGCGACCTATTCGAATCGGTGTCTTTATTGTGGTTGCCATCATTCAGCTGGTTCATGAAGCCATATTACTCTTCTTTAAATGGAAGCAGGAACTAACCCGCTCTGCAGACCTGGAACGGGAAAATCTCCGGTCGAAATTTGAGGCTCTCAAGAATCATGTGAATCCGCATTTTCTTTTCAACAGTTTGGGAACACTGACCTCATTGATACATACCGATCCTGGCAAAGCAGAAAAATATGTGGCCGAATTTGCCGGAATTTACCGTTACCTTCTTGAAGTGAACAGCAATGATCTGGTAACCCTTGGTGAAGAAATGGCCTTCATAGAATCATACATGTTTTTGCAGCAAATCCGGTTCGGAGAAGGTTTCAATTATAACAATACCGTAGACAAACGCTATCATTCGGCATTTATCCTTCCTTTGACCCTCGAACTGTTGGTGGAAAACGCCCTGAAGCATAATAAAACTCACGCTTCATCACCTCTGAAAATTGATGTCTACGTGGATGAGAAACGTGATCTGCTGATTGTCCGCAACACCTACCAGCCAAGGAATAATTCCGAAACCACGGGAACCGGTTTAAAGAATCTAGAACAGCGGTATCAGAGTTTTCTGGATAAAACCATTCATCATTATAGCGATGACACTTACTTTTATGCTGAAATACCCCTGATTTCGAATGAAAAATGAGAACAGTTATAATTGAAGACGAGATCCCGCAGGCAGAACAACTCAAAAAACTGATTGCAGAAGTCGACAGTTCCATCGAAATTCTGGCAGTATTACAAACGGTGGATGAGTCTGTTGAATTTCTGCGAAGGAATTCCGTGGATCTGTTGTTTTTGGATATTCACCTCGCCGATGGATTGTGCTTCGAAATTTTTGATCGTATTTCACTTAACGCACCGGTGATTTTTACCACAGCATATGATCAGTATGCCATAGATGCATTCCGCCACAATGGCATCGATTACCTGCTTAAGCCAATAACCATTCAGGATTTAAAAATAAGCATCACAAAGTATCTGTCGTTTACCCGTCCCGTTATAGACTATAATGAAATCATGAATTCCATCAGGAATGCAGCAGCTGGAATGAGTGTTTACAAAAAGCGATTCATATCCCGGTCAGGGAAAAAGCTAAAGATCATTCCCACATCGGAAATCGCCTATTTCTATGCCCTGGGAGGAGGCGTGTTTATAAGGACGCTGAAAAATGAAAACCTGCTTACCGATCAAAAGCTGGAAGATCTGGAAAAGGAACTCGATCCCTTTGATTTTTTCCGATTAAACAGAAAAATAATTGCCAGTGTCTCCTCAATAAAGGAAATGCTCCCTTATTCGAAAAGCCGCATCAAAATTGTTCTTCAGCCCACGTTCGAGGAAGAGGTAATTGTCAGTTACCAGAATGTTAAGAATTTTATGCAATGGGTAAGGAAGTAAGATTATTGTCTCCTGACAGCGTCTGAAAGACCTGTAAGCGTAATGTAGATTATGGTCTGGCAAACGCTATTTGCTCTACCTGAATATCGTTGCTTTCTTTCAGATCTACCATTGCATTGATGAGGCGGGCACTTCTGTATTGACGTAAATCGGACCACTTAATCTCCCTTTCATGTATTATTCCATTCTCGAGATAATATTGCCTCTTTGTGCCCTTCAAAAGAGGAGTAGACGGAGTATACCAATTACTTCCATCGGTTAAGACAATGTTCGCAAAAGACGCATCGGTTATGAATCCGTTTTTTATCAACAGGATGTCTTCTGTTTCGGGATCAGATATTTTGCTTCTCAGAGTTTCAAATATTTGCCGGTCAGAAAATTTAAAAGAATAATCCAGACTACCACAATCAATCGCAAAGAGTTTCCTTATTTTCCTTATTGTATATGGAATGAATTCAATCTTTTCAGGAACTGTGCTATACAGGAACCTGCATCTGTACACTATCCGGGGATTCAGTTCAGGTATTTTAATCATTTCAGACAAATTCCACCTGTCGTCTGTCCCATATAAGAAGCAACGCGACCGGTTGACACGTTCGTTATGATATTGTATATGCTCCAGTCTGTTATGAAAAACCTTAATTGTTTCTAATAATTGGTACATACACTTTATCTATTAGTTCCTGATATTCTTTAAAAGCTTCGCTTAAAAATGTAATACCTCCTCCACTCCTGAACTGCAATTTTCCCTTGTTGTTCTCAATAAATCTTATCAGTACAGCACTGTCCAGGTTATTTCCGTCATATATTCCACAAATACCGGTATAGTACCCACGTTCAGCCTTTTCTACCCGTGTTATAATATTGAGAGTTTCCCGCTTCGGAGCTCCTGTTACAGAGCCGGCTGGTAAAAGTGAGAATATGATCTCACCCAAATTGTCGCGATAACCTTTTGGCATCTTTCCGGAAATTTCCGAAGAAACCTGTAATAATTCTCCCTCATGTCTCTGGATACGCTCAATATACCTGAATCGATCAACTTTGACGTTAAGGGAAAACTGGCTGAGATCGTTTCGCAACAGATCCACAATTGTACAGTGCTCAGCCAATTCCTTATTATCACCAAGTATTTTTTCATCAGCATCATTAATGGCTGAGTTAATGGTACCTTTCATGGGGTATGTTGAAATAACATCATTGTTAATTCTTATAAATGTTTCCGGTGAAAAGCAAACAAACCGGTTGTAAACCAGAATTTTATATTTTGCCCGGCAATGCTTATATATTTCCCGGAGTGATAAATTCGTCTCAATTAAGGTTGGAAAAGTCAGATTGGCAAGGAATGTATTACCGGCATGTATTTCCTTTTGAATCATCGCAAATGCCTTATGATATTCTTCGTATTGAACAGGGAACTTGCAGAATATGAATTCAACCGGAGCTCTTACTGTGGATTCAGATTTGCGGAAACCGGGAAATTCACATAATACTGCTTGCGGAAGTGGCATATCCAAACGAAATACCATTATATCTTTCATTTCAAAATCTATTATGAAAATAAACGGAGTTCTTTTACCTCCCATGGTATTCATTATGGAAATAGCCTCTGATTTGTTAATCATTTTACAGAAATGGAATTTCCGGCTAATTTGAAAATATAAACAGCATGCAATATTACGTTATTTAAGGCCCATTTTTGGTTTTGTTTTATTTCGCTGCTACGCTGCTTAAAAATTAAAATATGCGTTTCCAACAAAGATTTTACCTGCTGGGGCAGTTGTATTCCTGATGAGGGGTTTTCCAAAAAGGAGTAACTTTGATTAAAACTTCGGGTACCTGACTCAACAAATCTAATTTAAATAAATCAACCAATCCTAATGAAAGCTTTTATAAAAACAACCTATGGAGGACCGGAGATACTTAAACTGGAAGAAGTTCAAAAGCCATCTTTAAAAGATAATCATATCCTGGTTAAAGTTATGGCGAATTCAGCCAATCCCGCTGACTGGCATATTTTACGGGGAACCCCATTTTTTGCACGATTTACTTTCGGATTGCTGAAACCGAAAAGCAAATTCCTTGGTGCTGATTTTGCAGGCATTGTAGAAGAGGCGGGAAAATATGTGACAAATTTTAAGAAAGGAGACCGGGTATTTGGAGAATCACTTGACGGAGGCACTTTTGCCGAATATACTATTGTTCCGGCAAACGTTTGCGCCATCATGCCTGAAGGAACAGAATTTTACGAAATGGCCAGCGTACCTGTTGCCGGATTAACCGCCTTGCAGGCGCTCGTAACTCATGGACAACTTAAAGAGGGAGAGTCCGTGTTAATCAACGGATCCTCGGGAGGTGTCGGACATTTCGCTGTACAAATTGCAAAAGCTTATGGCGCAATAGTTACGTCTGTTTGTTCCTTTAAAAACATTGATTTTGTAAGAAATCTTGGGGCTGATCAGGTTATTGCATACGATAAAGAAAATATTCATCAACATAACGGCAAATACAACATCATAATAGATACTCACGGTAATCTGACGTATCAGGATATAAAAAGAATGGGGCAACGGGCTGTCATAACAGGCTTTACAACGATGGGGCATATGATGTCGGTGCTTATTAACAAGGCATTTGGTAAATTTCCTTTAACGCAATTTACCGCCGAGGCAAACCAGCACGATCTTGAAGTACTAGCATCTTTGGTCCGGGACCGGAAAATCAGAGTTCATATTGATAAAACTTATCCATCAAGTAAGATCCCTGATGCTATTGGTTATATCGAAGCCATGCATACAAGAGGGAAGGTTGCGATGGTGTGGTGATTTTTTGTTACTTTCTGTCGTCACAGAAAGTATAAAAATAAGCCCAAATATAACGGTAACCAAAGAAGACTTACGGTTTGAACGCGCTCCGTCCTGAGCTTTGAACAGGATGCAGATGATATCGGTGAACTACTCAAGCAGCTTCGCATCAGTAAGGCAGACATTTTCGGATTTAGTAATGGTGCCAGTACCACACTTCAAGTCGCCATCAGGCATCCTGGGCTTGTCAATAAAATCATTGTAGCTTCTACTTTTTATAAGAAAGAGGGAGCTCAGCCCTGGTTCTGGGACATGATGAAGAATGCAACGTTTGAAGGAATGCCGCAAGCTTACAAAGACGCCTTCCTGG
>DATAEX010000401.1:0-6504 GCA_036257765.1 Bacteroidales bacterium | reverse complement strand
GACCGTGGCGAGATGTATTTTTTCAGGTTTGAATTGAATTTGTTCGGTCTGTGCCATAGTCCATAACAATAGATTTTCCATCAGAGTATATGCACTCTTTGCCGCTGCGTGAATATTAGTGACCATCATTTCAAACTGACCTGTGTCGTACTTCCTTGCATTTCCAACCAGCATTTCTGAAAATCCCAGCAAAGCGGTAAAAGGACCGCGTAAATCATGAGCAATTATGGAAAACAGCTTATCTTTTGTTGCGATGGCTTCGTTTAGCTGTTTGATAGCCTTTTTCAGGTCGGTTGTACGTTCATCCACCAGCAACTGAAGATCATGTTCAAATTTCTTGAGTTCTGTGACATCAGAAACTATAACGCAGATCTTACCTAACTCACCCTCAGGTATCGGATAAAAGGAAAGATGCAGGTATTTGGGTTCATCACTGCAGGGGTAATAAAGTATTTCTTCTTTCTTCCTTTCGTTAGAGAGTAATAAAAGGTTGTCGTATAATGGCCAGTCATCCTTGTTGATAAATCGTTTAAAGTTAGTGCCCACTATTTGTTCCATAGGAATGGAAACCAATTCTTCAAAACTGTGATTGCAATAAAGTACTAAACCTTCGGCAGACAACGTAATTGCTCCCTCTTTCATGTCTTCTACAAGATAGCGGTAAGGGGTTTCCGCCGAAGTCAGGGAGAATACTTTTTCACTTCCCGATCCGGAAACAACTATGGCATCGACTTCTCCATTACGAATTGCATTAAGGGTTTCTTCAGCCTCTCTAAGTCTTAACCGCAATTCCCTGTTCTCATTTAGCAGCTGGTTTTCCTTTATTGATTGAAGTTTTGCCATAAACTGCCAGCATCCGGATTATTCATTGTCCACTTTTGAAACATCAAGGCCTACAAGCACACGATCGGCATTTGACATATCACCGATCACGCGTCGAATGGGGAGCGGAAGTCTTTTAATCAGGGTTGGAGCCGCTATAAGATTTACTTCTTTGGCCACTTCGGGCTTTTGATATAAATCGATAATTTCAAGGATATAGCGTCCCTTAAGTTTTTCTTCACATATTTTCTTCAGATTATAGATTGCCCTGATCGATTGAGGACTACTACCTGAAACATATAACTTCAGAAGATACTGCTCTCCAATTTTTCTGTTAAGTTGCTCTTCATATTTTGCAGCAGAATCTTCCTGTATAATCTTTCTTCTCATGATTCCATTTTAAGTTTAAACTTCATGTTTAATATCCAATCCGACAAGCACCCTCTCTGTATTGGAAAGATCACCGATGATCTTTCTGACCGGGACGGGTAATTTTCTTACAAGAGTCGGAATGGCAAGTATCTGATCATCCTTGCTTAATTGCGGATTCTCAAACAAATCAATTACTTCTATAAAATACTTGCCTTTCAGTTCTACTTCACAGATTCTTTTAAGGTTTTGGAAAGCTGTTATGCATTTGGGAGTTTGTCCTGCAACATATAATCGCAATATCCATATATCCTTTTCATTTTGTTCCGCAGCCTTTTTCCGTGAATTAGTGTTTCTTTTCATTTCCATCTGGTTATACTCATTTATTGACTTTTACTTTTCCCGGCGAAGATCCCTTTGGTTTCTGTTGTCTGGTTGATACATATTCCTGATCGATATAGTCTTTATTAAAAAGAATTCCATTGCCGGTTATCAGATATTTTCTAACCCGGTTTGAATGAGCCATCCCTCTTGATTTCAGGATGTGTAACCCCCGGGTCCTTTCTCCGTTTACTTCAATATCCCGTAATATTAGCCAGGTATCGATAAGTGATGATATATATATAGTTGTTTGTTCAGGTAATTCAACAGTGGACAATACTGTAAAGAAGCCGGTGATTTGCCGGGATTTAAGAAAATCAATCAATTTTACAGAAAGTGATTTCGTTTCCAACTCATTGAAAGGCGTGGTGAAACTGTTTAGCGGATCTACAATAACCACTTTTGGGTCGTAGTCGTTAATATCTTTCAGTATGGCAGCGAGATGCATTTCCAAACCATAAAACGTTGGCCGGGTAGCATGAAACTTTAGTAATCCCTTTTTAACCCATTGTTCAAGGTGAATCCCGATCGAACGCATATTCCGCATGATTTGCTTAGGCGACTCTTCATAAGCAAAATAAAGGACACGTTCGCCGCGTTGACAACTCGCATGGGTCATTTGCGCGGCCATAGATGTTTTCCCGGTGCCAGTGGAACCGGAAATTAAGACTGTGCTTCCACGAAAAAATCCCTTCCCCTCGAGCATGGAATCCAGTTCCGTTATTCCGGAAGATATACGCTCTTCGGAAACATTATGGTCCAGAGTAAGAGAAGTTATCGGGAATACTGATATTCCATTTTTATCGATCAGAAACGGGTACTCGTTAGTTCCATGCACCGAGCCACGATATTTAACAACCCGCAAACGACGGGTAGAAACCTGCTCAATAATACGATGATCAAGCATTATAACACAATCTGAAACATATTCTTCCATACCCTGACGGGTATAGCCACCGTCGCCCCGTTCACCGGTTATTATAACCGTAACTTTTTTGTCTTTGAGCCATCTGAATAATCGTCTGAGCTCTGCTCTTAATATTGCCGGATTAGGTAATCCGGAAAAAAGAGATTCAATTGTATCGAGTACCAATCGTTTTGCCTTAACCTTTTTGATTGCGTGATCGAGACGAATAAAAAGCGCCTGCAGATCATATTCGCCGGTTTCCTCTATTTCCGATCGTTCAATCTGAACATGATCCAGGAATATCTTCTTTCTTTTTACAAGATCTTCGAGATCAAAGCCCAGAGATGCAACGTTGGTGGTAAGTTCAGTTTCAGTTTCCTCAAATGACATGAATACTCCAGGTTCATTATACTGAACTGCTCCCCTAACAAGAAATTCCATTGAAAAAAGCGTTTTGCCACAGCCGGCATCACCACACACAAGAGTCGGCCTTCCGTAAGGTAATCCACCTTCGGTAATTTCATCAAATCCTTCAATACCTGTATGCACTTTTCGAAGTGTGCTATTACTGGCTTGTTGCTTTAAATTCATCATTTATTGGAGATTCCTGAAGTTGTTTTAAAATCTGCTAGCTGGCTTATACATAACAAGGTTAATAAGCATAAGTTTATCACAATTTTAACAGACTCACCTTTTTTGACAATCCGAAAATGAAATTCTTAACCTTACTTACAATTAAATGTTATAACAACATCGGCGAAGTTTTTTGCCGCTTATAACCCTGATAATAACTAAAAAGATTTAATCATGAAAACAACAGTTAAGTCAATACCGAAAGGTTTCCGCTCCTTAACCCCGTATATAACCGTTAAGAATGCTGAGAAAGCCATAGAATTCTATAAAAAAGCTTTCGGGGCTAAGGAAACAGGAAGAATTACGATGCCTGACGGCACAGTCGGGCATTCCGAGCTCACAATAGGTGATTCCAAAATTATGCTCGCTGACGAGAATGAACAATGGGGCAACCGCAGTCCCCAAACAATTGGAGGTTCTTCAGTATCTCTTTGCCTGTATGTTGATAATGCAGATGAAACATTCGCTAAAGCTCTTAAGGAAGGAGCCAAGGTAAGGGGCGATATGGAAGTGAAAGATCAGTTTTACGGAGATCGGTCAGGTACCCTGATTGATCCTTTCGGGCATGAATGGTCGATCATGACGCATATCGAAGACGTTTCTTTTGAAGAAATGCAATCCAGGTCAGATGCCATGTTCGCAGCAGTAAAGTAAAACGTGGGTTAACTATTCGCTTTTTGGATAATAACTTAATCAGAGGCTGTATCACCAGGATACAGCCTTTTTCTTTTTCAGGCATTATCATTTTTTATTTTGATTGAACTTCAATGCAATTTATTTCAATGATGAATACTATATTTAAACTTGAATTGAAATATCTAAGTCTATGATGCTTTATCTCTACCTGCAGGCAAGAAGATCAGTGTTTTCACTTGCCATTTTATTAACGTGTATTATCTCTATCAATGCCCAGCCTTCTGGAGGGCCTTACGGACCTGTAAAACAAAATTATGAATTGCCTAAAGTAACGGGCAAAATTTATTATGTTGCGCCTGATGGCAATGCCGGTGCTCAGGGCGATCAGCTTACTGCACCAACTACTATTGAATCTGCTGTAGCAAAGGCTAGAAGCGGAGATGCAATAATTCTTAGAGGAGGAATTTATCGTACAGGTGACCTAAAATTCAATCAGGGTATAACATTTCAGCCTTATGCCAGTGAACAACCAGTAATAAAAGGCACTTTAGAAGCGAAAGATTGGAAAAGCATCGGTAAGAACGTCTGGAAAACTTCTTGGGAAAATTTTTTCCCTGACAAACCCGATGGCTGGTGGAGCAGGGACAGATACGGAAAGACAACCCCTTTGCATTTGTTCAATAATGATATGGTTTTTATCGATGGAAGGCTCCTTAAATCAGCAGCATGGGAAGGAGACGTGAATGAGACCTCTTTTTATATCGACTACCCATCTAAATCCATTTATATAGGTATTGATCCCAAAGATCATCTGGTTGAAATTACTGCCTTCAACCGTGGATTACACAGGGTAATTACAGATCTGAACGGGGTTCCGTCCGACAAAAAAGGATTTAATCTCAGGGGAATCATATTGACCCAGTATGCTTATTGCACGCTGGAAATTGATGGTGCCGAGCCTCAAAGAATTGCTGATCCTTCGGAATTCGGAAAAGATGTGCCGGGAAGCCTGATAGAAAATTGCACTTTTTCGTATTGCGGGAGAGTGGGTGCTTATTTACGAGGCGATAATACTGTCTTAAGGAATTGTGATGTACATCACACCACTACAGAGGGAATTTATCTTTTATGTTCGTCCGATTGCCTGCTGGAGAAGAACAGATTCTCTCAAAACAATATTGAAAACATAGATGGATATTACCCGGCGGCTGTTAAGATCTTTAACCAGACTCACAGAACCACCTGCAAGGACAATTTAGTATACGATCTGCCCCTTTCAAACGGGATTTGGTATGACGTGGGTAACATAGATGGCCGGTTTATCAATAACTGGGTTACTGGTGTGGGTACCAATAAAGGGAAGCGGCCTGATTACTCAATAATGTGGCCTAACTATAACGGATTTTTCTTTGAAATCTCAAAAGGAGCAATTTGTGCAGGAAATGTCTTCGATGATTGTGATCAAGCTGTTTTTGTACTGAACAGTCGTGATGTTCAAATCTATAATAACACTTTTGTTAATAGTACCGTGTGCATAAGGCGGGATAAGCGCAGCGCAGCAAACGATCATTTCGGATGGCATCCAAGTTCCGGACCGGATATCGACGAGCGATACGGACATACATTTGTTAATAATCTGCTGGTTGGCGATGAAAATTTCAGGGTTCCCTTTATTTCGGTTAGCCAGCATCAGGATCTTTGCGCAACGCTTAAAGACTCACAGTTAAAACAAATGGATTATAATGTGATAGTCAGGGATCCGGAAGCTAATTATAAAATTCTTGCCAACTGGGGACCGACTAAAACTCTAAACAGCAATAATAATTGCGATGAGTCAATAGAAACAATTGATGGTTTGAATAAGGTGCTTGATATGTCATCAGCGCATAATCAATTCTTCTCAGATTTGAATCTGCAGGCTTTTCAGAGCCGTGAATTGGGTAATTACCAGTTATTACCGGGCTTCGCCGGGTCGAAGTCGGCAACGGTACTTCCTGTTGACATACAAAAACTTTTAGGTTTGACGGCCAGGTACACACCATATACAGGAGCATATCCTGTTAAATAAAAATAACTGGCGACTATGCAATTAGAGTAAGTGCCTGACAGTTGGAAAAACAAATGCTACTGTCAGAAACCTTGTAAAGCCCTTGGCAGGGAAGGCTGTCTGACAGTTCGGGTTAGCTGCGTAAACTGTCAGACACCTATTTTGATTCGGAGGAAAGGTGTCTGACAGTTCAAGCCGAAATCAGCCTGGTATGTGTGATTTGCACATCTGTCTGTCGCAAACCTGACAGGAACAATACCTGGCAGGAACTTTGTATACAAGGAAAGGTATCTGACAGTTGGTAAAGCGACCGTTCAGACAAACGCTCAGGCAGTTTTAAAATTCCAAAAAAATAAACTATTTTGTGATTCATATTCTAAAGTTAAAATTTGAATATTATGTCATTATCCAAAAGCATTAAAACCATCTCAACTATCGGTGTATTACTTGCCTTAGCAATTTGCTATGCCGCTGCCCAGCATATCAGAATCAAAAACAATCAATTTTATACTGATAACGGAAAGCGTATCTGGCTGAATGGTGTGAACACTCCATGGAACAAGTGGAATGATTTTGGAGGAGATTTTGATCGCGACTGGTGGAACAACCATTTTCAGATCCTCAGAAGCAATGGAATAAACTGCACACGGGTATGGATAAGTTGTAACGGCAACGGAGCAGTTAAAACCGGTCCCCGGGGAGTAACCGG
>DATAEX010000378.1:0-7806 GCA_036257765.1 Bacteroidales bacterium | reverse complement strand
TACCTATAAAAAATCAGATTTGCCATCAGTGATAAGTCAAATTCCTTTGGAACGAATTGTGCTGGAGACCGACTCGCCTTATCTTGCGCCGGTGCCATTCAGAGGAAAGAGAAATGAAAGCAGTTACATACCTGTCATTGCTCAGGTTATTCAACAGATAAAAGACATACCTTTGGAAGAGGTAGCCTTTGTAACCACAGGGAATGCCATGACTTTATTCCGACTAAATGCCTCATAAAACATCCATATTGATCATTTACACCGGTGGTACCATTGGTATGGTGCAGGATCAGAAAACCGGGTCACTTAAGCCATTCAGATTTGATAATATCCTCGAAGAGGTACCCGAACTTAAGAAATTCGGATTTAATCTCAGCTCTTTCGCATTTAATCCACCACTTGATTCATCCAATATTAAGCCGGCTGCATGGGTAAAGGTTGCTGAAATCATAGGCCAGAATTATGAAAATTTCGATGGATTTATAGTCTTGCATGGCACAGATACTATGGCCTATTCAGCCTCAGCACTGAGTTTTATGCTCGAAAACCTTTCAAAACCGGTAATATTCACAGGCTCCCAACTTCCTATAGGATCATTAAGAACTGATGGTAAAGAAAATCTGATTTCGTCGGTAGAAATAGCGGCCGCATTGAAAGACGGTGAAGCGGTTGTTCCCGAAGTCGGAATCTATTTTGAAAACAGATTATACAGGGGAAACCGCACAACCAAGAACAACACAGAGGATTTTAATGCTTTTATTTCAGGGAATTATCCTGCTCTGGCTGAAAGCGGTGTGCATATCCGGTACAATCATAGCGCAATTCATTATGAACCGGAGAAAAGACCGCTGATTGTTCATAAAGATCTCAATAACAACCTGGCAATTCTAAAGCTTTTCCCTGGCGTAAACCGGTCTGCAGTAGAATCAGCATTTAGTATTCCAGGCCTCAGAGCTGTAATTCTTGAAACATTTGGTGCCGGAAATGCTCCCGAGGAAGAATGGTTCCTCAAATGTGTAAGAAATGCTCAGCAGAAGGAAATTATCATCTTCAATGTAACGCAATGCCAGACTGGAAGTGTGGAGATGGGGTTATATGAAACAAGCAGAAAGCTGGCGGAAGCCGGTGTAGTCAGTGGCCGTGATATAACCACAGAAGCCGCGGTGGCGAAGATCATGTACCTTACCGGAGTAAGCAGTGATTATAAGTGGATAGCTGAGAACCTTGCTAAATCCCTGCGCGGCGAGATGACAGTGTAATCCAGAACTATTTGCGTGCCTGCTTGTTTCCTTAAGCATGAGTATGCAGGATCTCCCCGAATTTAAAAAAATAGTTAAAATAAAATGGCGGGTATCGCTTATCCTTACACTTGCCATGCTTATCATATATTTTGGTTTTATACTTCTTATTGCATTCAACAAACCCTTTCTTGCGACGCGTATAGGCCATAATATGACCCTCGGATTGCCGGTTGGGATCGGGGTCCTCGTTTCAGCCTGGATACTCACAGGCATTTATACTTACTGGGCCAACAGGTATCATGATTCAAGGATCAGCGAGATTAAAAAGAAGATAAGCCAATGATTATAACTGTTTTGCTTCAGCAACAAGCGGACAATGTAAACAGTACGGCCATCATCATGTTTTTTGTTTTTGTTTTTATCACTCTTTATATTACATGGTGGGCAGCAAAAAGGACAAAAACCTCTGCAGACTTTTATACAGCTAACAGGAATATTTCCGGATTCCAGAACGGTTTTGCACTAGCGGGCGACTATATGAGTGCCGCCTCATTCCTTGGAATTGCCGGAATGGTTTCACTCAGGGGTTTCGATGGATTGATCTATTCTATCGGATTCCTTGTCGGATGGCCGATACTTATGTTCCTTATTGCTGAGCCTCTCCGTAATCTGGGAAAATATACTTTTGCCGATGTAATTGCATACCGGTTCAGACAAAAACCGGTACGCATTGCTTCAGCAACCGGTTCACTCACCACCATTGCATTTTATCTTATTGCCCAGATGGTGGGAGGCGGTAGTCTCATTAACAAGTTATTCGGTATACCTTACGGGTCTGCTGTGATTATTGTAGGTGCAGTAATGATCACTTATGTGCTTTTTGGCGGGATGCTTGCTACCACATGGGTGCAGATAATAAAGGCGTTTCTTTTGATTGGTGGTGCAACAATGATCGTGATTTTAACCCTTGCTCATTTTGGATTCAACCCGATAACTTTATGTCAAACTGCAGTGGATAAGTATAGCCTTGATGTAATTTCACCGGGGAGTTATATCAGTAATCCCTGGGATGCTATTTCTCTTGGAATTGCGTTAATGTTGGGAACTGCAGGCTTACCGCATATCCTTATGCGCTTTTATTCGGTTCCGGATGCCAGGCAGGCCAGGAAATCGGTATTTGTAGCAACAGGACTGATCGGTTATTTTTACATCCTTACTTTTTTTATCGGGTTTGGTGCAATGATGCTGGTGGGAAGAGATGCAATCACCGCCGGCGGTGATACGGGCGGTAATATGGCTGCTCTGATGCTGGCCAATTCAACCGGAGGACCAGGATTTATGGGAATAATTGCTGCCGTCGCCTTTGCCACAATTCTTGCGGTTGTAGCTGGTTTAACACTATCAGGAGCATCTACGCTTTCACACGATCTTTATACTTCGGTTATTAAAAAGGGAAAAATTGATGAGAAAGGCGAGGTAAGAGTGGCAAAAACTTCCACCCTGATATTAGGGGCGCTTGCAGTAATTCTTGGTCTTCTGTTCCGGCAGCAGAATGTGGCATTCATGGTTGGCCTTGCATTTGCGGTTGCTGCAAGTGCAAATTTTCCTGCGCTTTTGCTTTCCATAACGTGGCGTGGTTACACTACAACCGGAACTGTATGGAGTATAGTTACAGGAGTTGTGCTTTCTGTTGTACTTATTTTCCTTAGCCCGACGATCTGGGTTGATCTGCTCGGTTATGAAAAGGCAATTTTCCCACTTAAAAATCCCGCGCTGGTTTCCATGTCGGCCTCCTTTCTGGCCGGTTACCTTGGATCAGTTTTTAGTTACGATCCTCAGGCCAGAATAAAATTCGAAGATGAAAAGATCCGGATGCATCTTGGAATTGGGGCACATTAATAATGAATTGAATATACTCAGACAGGATTCTTTCTGTTAACTGTATAGCTGAAATCTTTATTTCCTTTAAATAGTCTGTTGTTTTTGTCGAGAAAGAAAAGAACATTTTCATCTCCCACCAGGAAAGATATTGATTTATCAGGTTTATCGGGATCAAGCCTGAAGATAATTGCAGAACCATGCAAAATTGTTATTGTCCAGTTGCCGGTAATACTGCCTGTACTCCGGATATCGGTTCTTTCAATTTCATAGGACGTAGGTTTGAGTGTAACCGGATCCCAGTTCAATTTAATTCTCCATTTTAATTTTAGGCAGTCCGGATTAGTACTGAAACCAAAAGTTTGTGCAATCTCACTACAAGGTGTCCGTCCGTCGAAAACCATTTGAAAGGTTGAATCACTAAGAATACTGTCCACCGGAATCAAAGAATGAAATGATCCTGAATTATCAATACTTTCATCTGTTCTGTTCAGTGTATAACTCCAGCCTCCGTTTCCAACCATGAGCCTGTAATCAGGATTCAGGATATGCAACAGGGAATTGTCCAATTTTACCAGCGAGAGGGTATCATTTGTAAAGCTGTCACTTATAAGGTGAATGACTTCGTCCTTGAAATGTCCCAGTTCCTTAAAAGTAACTTTAGATTCGCCTTTAATTGTTAGAATACCGGCATTTTCTTTAAATCCGGAAGTATTTGGCCTGGCCAATCCGTAATTTATACTTAAGGAAAAAATCTGTCGCCCGTCATTTCTAAAGATCAAATCCCATTTCATAAAGTCGATTGAATCCGTTACGGGTATTCCGAGAATAAGTTTAACGATACTATCGCCCGGTGTGCTGCCTGAAAATTGCATATAATCTTCCTGCAGCAAATTCTGACCTTTATTATCTCTGCAGTTGCCAGCAAAAAGTAGTGCAAACGCAAATAAAACAGTGACTTTCATTTTGAAAGATATTCTAATGCAAAACAACACGGAGAGGGTTTTGTTAGGGAGGATAATTAGCATTAATCTCATTGAAGCCGGATTTTTTTATTATTTTTACCCGCCTTAAAATTTTGGGTTTTGGAGAGATGGCCGAGTGGTCGAAGGCGCACGCCTGGAAAGTGTGTAATCGCCAAAAGCGGTTCATGGGTTCGAATCCCATTCTCTCCGCATAAGAATTAAAATCCCGCGGCTTTGCCGTGGGATTTTAAATTTCCGGGATGCCTCAAGCTTGCTTGAAAGGCATCCCGGAAATTTAAAATCCCAAGCCAATGCGGAGCATTGGCCGGGATTTTAATTCTTATGCAGGGCCCCCCTCGCAGGGATCATGAAATAATCCCATACTCTATATTCCGGGATGCCTCAAGCTTGCTTGAAAGGCATCCCGGAAATTTGAAATCCCAAGCCAATTCGCAGCATTGGCCGGGATTTTAATTCTTATGCAGGGCCCCCCCCGCAGGGATCACGCAGTAATCCCATCCCTTTCACTTCGCAAGAGTCTGAGCAGTGCAGGCAGATTGCTTCAACCGCAGGAAACGGTTTTGCAATGACGTACCAACCCCCCCCACAGGGATCACGCAGTAATCCCAAAAAGTCCTCCAACAAAGTTTGAGCCCTTTTTCATGCACATGTTCTGCAGAGGTGTGGTCGGAAAATTAAGGATGAAGTATGTTGATCATGCTTGTATCCAACTCCAATACATTACCTGGAAACCCATGACCAAAAGTCCTTACCCGGATATTTTTATTAAAAATGACTTTTGTATTGTCATAAATCGTCAGATTGACCGACCTCCTAAAACCGCTCTCAAAATTACCTGTGTGAGCAACCAGACTGTCAGGACTACTTGATATAATCTGAATTTCATTGTTATTAAGAAAGACTTTAATTGAACCTGAGTTCATATTCCTACCGTAAAAAGTAATATTTGAGTTTCGGAAAAGCAATTTTTGTTTGAGGGTTACAGGCGGATATAAAACAAAAGTTCCGATAGCATTTGTCTTTTTTTTATAGGATACAAAAACATGTACTAAGTCATTTTCAGCAGTTGTGATTTTTTCAGGGGGAATTGAAACGAGCAAACTATCTTCATAACCTTCCTTTATGGTTGCATAAAAGTCATTGAGTATTACTTGCAAATCCTCATCATACGGAAGATGATTTCCCAATATCGTAACTGTAGAATCTATACCTTGCCATACATAATTCTGTTTTACAAACGCCTCTATTTTTGGCTTTTTTGTCAGAAAAACAATTAATATCAAGCCAATAAGGAGTGCAACACCAATAATTATCGCAGTTCTTTTCTTAATGAAGGGTTTTTTATCAATAGAATGCTTTAATTGAACAATAATTGTTTGAGACTTCGCGATTGATAAATCTTTGTAGGCTACCAACTCATATGTATACTGTTGTTGTGTTCCATCAGCGAAACCAGTGAGACTTATTTCTTTCCGGTCCATCTCTAGTGTCCGATACATAGCACCGTTTTTATAGAGCTCCAGTTTATTGGCATTTTCAACCTGCCAGCTGAGAACAAAATTTCCTCCACGTTCAATTTCAGTTTTGTCAGATTTAAATTCTTTGATTACCGGTAAATTTGCCACAGTAACCGGAGTATCAGAAAATTTTCCTGCATGAACAATTTTTTCATTGACAAGAATTTCCAACTGGCCAATTTCATTTTGTGAAATCGGTTGTCGCCCATTTTGAAGCACTTTGAGGAATATATTTTTTATTTCAGGCGAAGCTTCATTTAATCTGACAGGCAGCTGATTGTAAAGATCTGTGGAATTATAATCTTTTCTTTTAGTCTGGTAGTAAAGTTTTAACCGAAGTATGAGAAAAACTATCTGTAAAAAATTGAACGAAATTCCATTTATATCAGAAAGGTTCAGGTTGGTTTTATTTAAGATTTCCTTGTAAAACTTGAAAACCAGAATCCAATAATCCTTGCTGCCATACATTTCATTATCGGGCATATCGGTGATTCTTTGCGTGCTGTCAATATCCACCAGCACAAAGGTTCCATCAGTTTTGCAAAAAATATTCTTTTCACAAAAATCTGCAAACCAGAAATCATACTTATGAAGTGATCGAATTGCAGTAAATAAACAACGTGTTAAAATGGAAAGGTTGACTTCCCCTGTTCGTACTCGCTTATCAAGAGTAAATCCATCCAGGTATTCATAGAAAATGTAATAAATATCCTTCCCTTTTTCAGTTTCCAGCTTGATGTCGAAAATTTTTGAAAGGTTAGGCTCAGATTGTCCTTTTAATTTTAACAGCAATTCCCATCCCGATATGTTTTTAGGATTTTTCTGCTCAAAACGTTTTATAAAACAGGATTGATCTCCTATCTGAACGGGAAATTTAAAAGGATCACCTGCAGAGAATTTCCAGCCTTCAGGATAGTCACTCTGGTACGCATATTCATTTCCGTTAATGATTATATTCATAGACCGTTGTTTATTTGATTCAAAACATGCACTCAGTTTTTTAATGCTTTTATCCAGTGATTGTATTATTATAATGGCAAAACATCAGATAATTTTTTTTTTCATTTCTGGCCTCATTTAATGAAGAATATATTTACAGATATATAAATGAATAAAAATATGCTTATTATAAACGTATTTAGCCACTTCATTTTTACATCTGCGTAGCTTAACCCACTTCTAATCAAGCGATTTGATTTCCTTTTAAGTTTAGTATTGGTACTAATAATTTCTGAAGATTTATTTTTATTCTTTAAAATCAAAGATTGTAAGACAGTCGAATATATAATAATCAATAAAATAGAAATAATTGCAGTTGAATGCAATTTATCGATTAAAACAAATTGGGAAGATGGTGGAAGTAAACTTTCAATAATATACTTGTTTGCAATGGCCGCAAATAATCCACCAACCGGTAATCCGAACCTGGGTTCCAACTCATGAATAGGAATAAAAAATGAAATAAACGCCACTAAAAATGCAACATACATTCCGACAGTCAACTTAAAAAAGAGTCCCCAGATGTTGTGGCGTTTTAGTTCTATATGATATTGAAGAGCTGAATACTTTTGGGTATTATAAAAAATATCTACAACGGTATCTGCTGAAACAGAATTTTGCTCGCTATACCAACCGTTTTCAATTTCCCAGGTCTTATCCCGGAAATCAGAATAATTAATGTTCTTTAACACAGGACGTAGCAGTCCCCATTTAAACGGCCTGATAAGGTAAATTGTGATATCCAGATTCTGTGGATCAAAAGGATAACTATCCAGCTTCCATTTTTGAATTATGGTGCTTTCTATTTTGAGAATTCTTCGAAAACATGAATCAAAGATTAATTTCGTGCTCTTTGTATCAGCAAAGAGTGAATCCATTCTTACACTATCTTCTCTATATAAAGAAATAAAAGTGAAATCAGAGTCTTTCGAATCTTTTACAGCAACTTGATTTTTGAAGGAATCAGAAATCCTATTTTTCGAAATTAGATAAAGCCAGAACTCTATTTTATATTCCTGGTCTCTGAAATTTAAATTTGAAATATGATGAATGTAAGTACGGACAGTAATAATTCGCAGTATGCTATCATTTTCAGCTGAAAGTTGAGATGCAGAGTCTTGAACCGTTGGTTGACTTCTTGATTGAAATGAAGTCAGGCAATACATGAATAATGATAAAACTGTA
>DATAEX010000427.1:0-6779 GCA_036257765.1 Bacteroidales bacterium | reverse complement strand
TTTTCTATCCAGGTAAAGAACCGTAACGGGAAGATAAATGTTGAACTGAATGCCACGGAATCTGTCCTGCAGGCAGATCAGGTGCATGTTACCAATGTCATGTCGAACCTTCTTGACAATGCCGTGAAATATACCACCAGGGAACCCGAAATAACGGTATCAACAGCCAATAAGGCAGAGTTTCTTGTAATAGAAGTGAAAGACAATGGTATTGGAATATCGCGGAATGATCAGAAGAGAATATTCGAAAAGTTTTACAGGGTACCCACGGGGAATGTGCATACCGTCAAAGGATTCGGACTTGGTTTAAGTTACGTTAAAATGGTGGCTGAAGCACATCAGGGGTACGTTGAGGTAGAAAGTGAATTATACAAGGGAAGTGCATTTAGAGTATATTTACCTATAAAAGCTAATGATGGCTATGCAAAAGATTAAAATTCTTCTTGCTGAAGATGATGAAAATCTGGGTATGCTGCTTCGGGAATACCTTATTGTCAAATCGTATGATGCAGATTGGTTTATCAATGGTGAAAAGGCGTATAAAAGTTTTGTAAAGAACCATTATGACCTTTGCATACTCGATGTGATGATGCCGGTTAAGGACGGCTTAACGCTGGCAAGAGAAATCAGGATGACGAATTCTGACATTCCGATAATTTTCCTTACTGCTAAATCACTTAAGGAAGATATTATCGAGGGCTTTAAATCAGGTGCTGATGATTATATCAGTAAGCCATTCAGCATGGAAGAGCTGTTATTCAGGGTTGAGGCGGTACTGCGCCGAACCAAAAAGGATCTGACGGGTGCACCCCAGACAGAATATAAAATAGGGGAGTATATGTTTTATCCGAATACACAGTTGTTGAAATTCGGGAATGAAGAACATAAGCTTACTACAAAGGAATCGGAATTGTTGAAATTGCTGTGCGCGAATAAGAATATGATACTTGACCGCAATTTTGCACTGAAGACCATCTGGGTTGATGATAATTATTTCAACGCACGCAGCATGGACGTTTACATCGCCAAGTTAAGGAAATATCTGAAGGACGATCCGCGCGTTCAGATCATTAATGTACACGGTAAAGGGTTTAAACTGATCGAGAGTTAATTTGAAGCTAAACCCCTAAACAGCTAAAAAAAAACCTCGCCGAAGCGAGGTTTTTTTTTACATCATTCCACCCATTCCGCCGGGACCACCCATTGGGGCAGGAGGTTCTTTTTCGGGTTTCTCAGCCACAACACATTCTGTGGAGAGGAACATTCCGGCAATGGAGGCTGCGTTTTCAAGTGCTACACGGGCCACTTTGGTCGGATCGATTACACCGGCTGCAAACAGAGGTTCATACCTGTCATCCTGTGCATTGTATCCGAAATCGCTTTTGCCTTCTTTTATTTTCTGTACAACTACTGATCCTTCGAGTCCTGCATTCTCAACAATCTGACGTGTGGGTTCTTCCAGAGCCCTTCTTATAATTCCGATTCCGGTATTCTGATCTTCGTTGTCAGCTGTAAGCTTCTCGATAGCTTTAATAGCCCTTATATAAGCAACGCCACCGCCCGGTATAATACCTTCTTCTACAGCTGCACGGGTAGCATTGAGAGCATCTTCAACGCGAGCTTTCTTTTCTTTCATTTCAACCTCGGAAGCGGCGCCAACATAAAGAACTGCTACACCGCCTGCCAGTTTGGCAAGTCTTTCCTGCAGTTTTTCCTTATCATAATCAGAAGTGGTAGTTTCCATCTGCGACTTGATCTGTTTGATGCGGCCTTCGATGTTTTTCTTGTCGCCTGCACCGTTTACGATGGTTGTATTTTCTTTGTCGATTACAACTTTCTCAGCCCTTCCAAGCATATCTATCTTGGCACCGTCGAGTGTAAGACCTTTTTCTTCGGAAATAACAACACCACCGGTCAGTATGGCAATATCCTCAAGCATTTCTTTCCTTCTGTCGCCAAATCCGGGTGCTTTTACGGCAGCGATCTTCAGCGAACCTCTCAGCTTATTTACAACCAGGGTTGCAAGAGCTTCACCATCTATATCTTCAGCAATAATCAGCAAAGGACGGCCTTGCTGAGCAATAGGCTCAAGAACCGGCAGCAGGTCCTTCATTGTTGATACTTTCTTGTCGGTAAGCAGAATCAGACAGTTTTCGAGAACTGCTTCCATTTTGTCAGGGTCGGTAATAAAATAAGCAGATATATATCCGCGATCAAACTGCATCCCTTCAACTACGTCTACATAGGTATCAGTCGACTTCGCTTCTTCAACGGTGATCACACCTTCTTTTTTCACTTTACCCATGGCTTCAGCAATGAGCCTGCCAATATTATGGTCATTGTTGGCAGAAATCGACGCTACCTGCTCGATCTTGGTGGTATCTTCGCCGATTGACTGTGACTGTTTTTTCAGATCCTCTACCACAGCAATAACAGCTTTATCAATACCTCTCTTAAGGTCCATCGGGTTAGCACCTGCTGTTACGTTCTTCAGGCCTACAGTAACTATCGACTGAGCGAGAACCGTAGCGGTTGTAGTTCCGTCACCGGCATCATCGTTGGTTTTTGATGCAACTTCCTTTACAAGTTGTGCACCGATATTTTCGAAATGTTCTTCCAGTTCAATTTCCTTGGCTACCGTAACGCCGTCTTTCGTTACCATCGGAGCACCGAATTTTTTGTCCAGAATTACATTACGTCCTTTAGGGCCCAGTGTAACCTTTACTGCATTGGCCAGCTGGTCAACACCGTGTTTCAGCTGTTCACGAGCTTCGATATTAAATTTAATTTCTTTAGCTGCCATTTTTTCAATATTTAATAAGTTTTCAGGATTATTCTACAAATAATATATCGGACTGATTCATCAGCAGATAGTCAGTGCCTGCAATAGTCAGTTCCGTACCGGAGTATTTGCCATAGAGAACCACGTCACCTGCTTTAACCACTACAGGCTCGTCTTTTTTAGGTTCGCCTACCATTATTACCTCACCTCTCTGGGGTTTTTCCTTTGCAGAGTCAGGTATGATAATTCCACTGGCTGTTTTTTCCTCGGCCGGGAAAGGTTTTATCAAAACCTTGCCTGCATTGACTTTTCCTTTAATATTTGCCATTTTATAATTGATTTTAGAGTTAAACTTCTTCCTTGGCTGCAATGCCCTTATCGAATATTATGCCAATGCATTTTTGCAGCTTCAATTTGTCATATTTTCAGACGTATACGGTGTGAGGTGTCAGACACCCGATAATGCCAAACTGATAAATGACACATAATCAAATGAATACTGGCTATGAGAAATTATTGATCCGGAAATAAAAAAGTGTCAGCATTTTATGACATACTGACACTTTTGCAAAGATAAGTGTATCTTAATTTCTTTCTGTTATTGCTGAGGAGTTTGTTCCTGAGGAGTTTCATTTCCCTGGTCATCCGTTGGTACAGTCGGGTAAGCAGGCAATCTTTCTCCGGGATCAGCGGCCGTATTTTCAATCTGCTCCTGAATCCTTGACTGAGCCTGTCCACCTGCATTACGAGGTAACATGGTAGCTATAACACTCAGGAATATTACACCGGCTGCCAGACCCCACGTAGTCTTTTCAATGAAATCTGCAGTTCTCTTAACACCCATGAACTGGTTTGATGATGAAAAACTTGATGCCAGTCCGCCTCCTTTGGGATTCTGCACAAGGACAATCAAAACAAGCAGAACACAAATAAAAATTGTGATCCCGATAATTAATCCGTACATCTTGATTTACTGTTTATTCGTTAATTTCTTTATTTCTTCAATTTGAACCGCAAAGTAATCACTTTTTTCCGGATATTTCAAAATTAATTTTTCGTAGGCAAATATCGCCTTGCTATAATAGCCCTGCTTTACATAAATCTTTGCGAGAGTATCCGTAAAAATCCCGTCGTGCTCCTTCACACTGTCTTCTGATATGTCTACCTGCGGTTTATCCTCGGTACGCGGTATCAGTCTGGGACTGCTTTCAATAAACTTATCTATGAGTTCCTTTTTGTCAACACTTTGATCTTCTGTATCCGAAGTCTGTATCTCCTGCGTGGTGTCGAGCACCAACAGGTCATTTTCACCGGTTTGCGCACCATATGTTTTATCAAAATCAATGCCTATTTCAGGAACCAGTTCGGCTTCGGAAGGATCGACGAGTTCCAGCTCCCCGAGCTGAAAAGAGAGCAGATTTGAAATATTTTCACGTAAAGTGGGACTTGCAGTTTCAATCGGCCTGGCATTTTCTACGGCATGAACCTGCTCATGACTGTTTATTAATTCTACCTGTTCCTGTTCAATTACCAAATTGACCGGTTCGGCAGGTTCTGTGTGCTGTATGGATTCTTCAGTGACAGGGTTCTCCTGCTGGTCTTCAATTCCTGTATCGTTCAATTCCAGGGGGTAAAGCAGATCATAAATAACCCTGCGGTCCGGAACATAAGCTGATACCGGATCTACATCCTCTTTCCAGTCATCCTTCCCTAAAATAAACTTGTTTTTCAATGCAAGCAGATGCGCAGTCTGAAAATAGGGAAAATCAGCTTTAAGCCGGGATAGTTGTGAGAGCGTCTCCTCGGTCAGCGGTTCTTTGCTGCTCAGATATTTTATGAGACCGGCTTTCTCCATTGCTACCAATTTACAAAAGCACGCTTATAAATATCTTCAAGAATGAGATTGACTATTTCGGTAGTATAATCATCCTTGACTCTTTCAAAACCTTCACCTTCAACGTTATATAATTTATATCGTGAGAAACTGCTTTCAAAATCGAGCTCAGGATCAACGTTACATGTGAATTTAACCTTCATGCTGATTGTGAATTTATTCTGCGCAGCAACATCGCCTGCTACTACCGTTGCCGGTGTACTGGGATCATAGGCTGTTATCACCGCCTCAAAATCAACATCACCGTTTTGGTTAACATATATGAGGTTGGAATTGCTCTGTATGTAATCCTTAAGGGCGTCAGTTACCAGTTGGCTCAGTCCGGGCTCCACGATATTGGCCTGATTCTCAATATACTGTACAGAATAGGTCTTGGCTGCCGCAGGAATCGATGCACCGGTGGTGGAATAGCTCATTCTGAAACAGGAAATGACTGTCATTGCCAATATTATTATAAAAGCAAAAGCTGTTGTCCTTAGAGCTGTTTTATATATTGAAAATCTATTCAATGTTATATTCTTTTATCTTACGGTAAAGAGTTCTTTCCGAGATACCCAGTTCAGCTGCCGCGTATTTTCTTTTCCCTCCGTGTCGTTCAAGGGCTTTCTTTATCAGCTCAATTTCTTTATCAGAGAGTGACAATGATTCTTCGATTATTTCCTGCGTATCCTGGATATCGTCGATATTATCTCTTGATATATCAAATCTCCGGCCCTGTTTTTCTTCAGGAATAATAGGTTCCACATCATGTACATATTTGGGGATAACATGCTGTGAGCCTGAATGATCCGCTTCAGTCACCTTTGCAATATTTTCATGAACTAGCTTTTTCAGATCGTTCATATCATTTCGCATATCGAAAAGGATCTTATAAAGAATTTCCCTTTCGGTGGCAAAAGTTTTCCTGTCGATCGTGTCAAAAACAGCCGGGAGTTTGGTCTCGGAATAGTCAGGAAGATATCGCCGCAATACATCGGCTGTTATGAGACGCTTTTCTTCGATAACGGAAATTTGTTCGGCTATGTTTTTCAATTGGCGTATATTACCGGGCCACCTGTATGAGTTCAGCATTTCCTGTGCATCTTCGGTTAATGAAATGGGAGGCATCCGGTTCCTGTCAGCAAAGTCGACGGCAAATTTTCTGAACAAAAGGGCTATATCATCTTTTCTGTTCCTGAGGGGAGGGACTTCAATCGGTACGCTGCTTAGCCTGTAGAAAAGATCTTCACGAAATTTTCCTTGCTGTATGGCTTCATGAATTTCAACATTGGTAGCAGCGATTACCCGTACATTGGTCTTAATAACCTTAGACGATCCCACCCGTATGAACTCACCTGTCTCCAGTACTCGTAAAAGCCTCACCTGAGTTGATAAAGGCAATTCAGCCACTTCATCCAGAAATATGGTGCCACCGTTCGCTTCTTCGAAATACCCTTTACGGCTTTCGTATGCACCGGTGAATGAACCTTTTTCGTGCCCGAATAGCTCGGAATCGATAGTACCTTCAGGGATAGCGCCACAGTTCACCGCAATATAAGTTCCGTGTTTTCTTGCACTGAACTGATGAATGATCTGAGGCATAACTTCCTTTCCAACCCCGCTTTCCCCGGTGATCAATACCGAAAGATCAGTGGGTGCAACCTGTACAGCGATGTCGATTGCGCGGTTTAACGCAGGTGTATTTCCAATGATTCCGAATCGCTGTTTAATTTTATGTAAATCAGGTCTGTCCATTCAACCAGGATCGCTTAATATAAGCTGACAAAATTACAATATTAATCGTTTTTTTGTAATTTGCACTGCCAAATATTCATGTTAAATGATGCGCTTCAATCCGAAATTCATCGGCGTAATTCCTGCACGATTTGCTTCAACGCGTTTTCCCGGCAAACCGCTTGTCGATATCCACGGAAAGCCAATGATAAGACATGTATATGAAAATGCATCAAAAGCTCTTGATTGTGTATATGTTGCAACCGATGATGACAGGATTTATGAAGCCGTTAAGAATTTTGGCGGAAATGTGGCCATGACCTCTGCCAGCCATAAAAGCGGAACCGACCGGTGCATCGAAGCGGTTGAAATAGCTGAGAAAGAGACGGG
>DATAEX010000371.1:0-7150 GCA_036257765.1 Bacteroidales bacterium | reverse complement strand
GCCCGGGGGTTGAGAACTGATCCCGTTCGAAATAAGAATCATGCCACCAAACCAGGATCTTAGGCCATATAAGGTTTTGACTTCGCAATTCTTCGAAATAATAGCCTAATCCCACAGCGGTAATAAAATTATACAGATGCGATATATTGTGAGCAATAATAATATCTATACTGTTTTCCTGCACGAAATCAGCAATAATACCCCGGGCAATCACGGCATTTTCGTGAATAAGCCTGTCGAGCGAGCGGGCTTCAGGATCTGATTCGTCAGCCTGATCATTGAAATGGCTTATTATAGTTTTATGAATTTCATTTTTATGCCAGAAAATATCATTTGTGTGGGCATTAAACCGGGGAGATGTATGTGCGGCCAAAAAATAAATATTGCCCAGTCCGATATTCAGGTTTCTTACCATGGCATTTACCGACTGATCGATAACTATTGAAACCCCGTCGTTTTTACCTATAAGAGAATGGATGATCCCGTAATTCAGATGTGATATATCCATCAGACAATGATTTTAAGTAATTGATCAAGATCGGTAATTACATAGTCAGGTGTTATATGATTCAATTCCGGTTTCTCTTCACGCAATCTAAGCGATCTGTTATCACCGGCAAAAAGAGCAGTTTTAAATCCTGCCTTGTGAGCAGGATAAATATCTCTGAACATATCGTTGCCAAGAAAAAGAATCTGTTTCGGTGAAATCGAGAATTTCTCACGACAATTTCTGGTCACAATATCAAAAAGAAAAGGATCGGGTTTTGCTCTTTGATGTTTGTAAGAATAAACGGTAATCCCCGGATCAAAAGGCTTAACGTTTTCATCCTCGGTTATTGTTTCGTTCAGAAAATAATTAAGGATAACAGGGGTATAAAATTGAGCATTTGATATAATTCCAAGGGGCATTCCTTTGTCCGATAATTTTTTGATTACTTGTTTCATCCGGGGCATCGGATAAATATTATTACTTAACGTTTCAAATACAAATGTGAAGCATTTAATACACAACGGAACTGTGAACTTAATGTTATCGTTTTGCATTTGTTTATAAAGGATCGTTTCCCAGATCGAAAGGATATCTATTTCGGGAAATGGCTTTTCAGGACTTTTTTCGGTTTCATGAACTGTTGCTATTTCATCCCTGAATGCCTGAAGCATTTGAAAAAGAATCTCCTGTTTCGCACGACCGGTTGACAAAATGGCAATGTCTGAGAAATTCAAAGACTGTTCAAGGTTCCTGGCCGAGATATCCGATTCTTCAATATCCCCTGAAGCCGAAATCATTATGGTTCCATAGATATCAAAGATCATTGCCCTTATTCCGGGATCTGGCCTGAACAAAGGTTCAATATTCGTTGGCTCCGGCATCATGACCGGAGATTCACCGAGAAATTTCTGAATAAATTCCAAGTATTTGCTTTCCATACTCTTCCAGTGAAAATTTCTGCCGAATAATTTTCTGATTATTTTCAATAACATCTCCGGGTATGTTATTAAGCCAGGAGCTAAGGAATCCGTTCGCCGCTTTAATCTTGTTCCGGCTTTGAGGATTTCTGACTGCTTCTGATATTACAATCTCCTGTTCATCCTGTGACAGATCTTTAAAATCCTGTGTGCGATCTCCAAGAGGTACTTCCATTTTATCATATAATCTGGGAAACTTCAAACCCTGTTTTTTCAGGTCACCAATTACACAGGATAATTCCCGTCCGATAACCGGTGTACCAAGAAGCCATGGCTCCAGGTAAATCATACCAAAACCTTCTCTAACGCTGGTTGTAAGACAAAAGTCAGAAGCTGATATCAGTTCTTTAAAATTGACTCTTTCTCCCGCCTCAAATCTGATTTTCAGGTAATTCCGGCGACAAAAGTCTTTCCATCTTTCATATGCCGGAATTTCAACAGGATTAAGAGGCGCGAGCGTTATGGCAAAATTTGCCGTTTCAGAGAATAATACTGACATCAGAATGAACTCACCAATATTTTTCCGTTCTATGGCTCTTACAGGATAAGTACAAAGAATCTCCGATGAGTTGATCTTCAGCTGCGAACATACTTTCTCTCTCAGAGCCCCTTTGTTTATGCCTGCAGTTTTTGTTTCCGGAACAGGATTTGGCAGCAAATGAATTTGTCTGCGAAGTATTCCTTTATCCAGAAGCCTTTTGTAATCGCATGAATTAAGCACTATGTAATGGTAGTTCTGAAATCGAGGGTATAGTATTCTTTCTACTGTTTCAGTTGACATGCCTGGGATGACCCTTTCGAGCAATTGCATATTCGCAGGCCTGTCTTCAGGAAAATCGTGACAATGGTTAACAACCGGCGTGCCTTCTGAGGCTATCTTGTGCATTGCCACCGTAAGAGCCGGATTTTTGCCAAGATTCGGATTGTGAGAATGAACAATAGTACTGTTTTTAAGACATGATCGAATCAAAAATAATACATCAGACAAATTCTTATTAAGATCCTCCCCGGATACGGCATTATCGACGTAATTAAAAAGGCCAGTCTGTACTATGTCCGTATTCTTTAGTTCAGGAGTTGCAGAGGAGCTCCCGTATACTATTTTCACAGGGAAACTGCTGTCATTTAAATGAATGCTCTGAATCTGCGATTCGATTATTCTGGTGACACCGCCTGGATTAAGGTGATAATGCAAAATGAGAACATCCATAAATGTTTCCCTTTATTTGCTTAAACTATTTCATTTTGTGCTCTTTTGCAACAAAAGATAATGATAATCAAAATATTTGCCAGAAATTTGTTCTTCTGTTCTAATCGAACAACCCATTCATCTGAATTGTTTTTATGAGTAAAAGAATTCTTATGGAATCAATAAAACAATCAGGAATAAAGTTATTTGCAATAACAATGGTGTTGGCTATCGTAATGCCATTTCCGGTAGCCGGAGGAAATAATGACGATAAAAGTATCCGCTTAAATCCTGAGTTTAAGATTAACAGAAATTCAAACGGGACTGTAACAGTTACATCAAGAAATCCGGAAGAATCTAATGTCAGGCATGAATTCAGCGACTTTTATGCTGACCTGATAATGGGTGCCTATCGTAAACAATCATTAAATACTATAACCGATACATTGAGGAAAAAGTATTATTTATCGGAAGATGAATGCCGTCGGGAATTAAAGCATGCTCTGAATACCTTGTATGAGTGGAGGATCATCCTGCGTGATGACCTGGCATTGCAATAATCAAGTATTCTATTTCGCACTAACTGTTACCAGTTGTCTGTATCGGGTATAATCTTTATTTATAGCTTCAAATTCATACTGAATCGGGTTGCATGATATTTTTGCAATTTCTATCAGGCCTAATCCTGCACCTCCTCTTTTAGTAAAAACACCATCTGTGATGGTCTCTTTATAAAGACTTTTTAATCCCTGCTGATCCATGTTATTAAGCAAGTCTATTCTTGTTTTTAGGTTAGTGATATCCGCGGAGCTTATAGGATTGGATGTCTCGATAATGTATTTGTTATCCTGATGTATTATTGATAAATCCGGCAGATTGCCGTCCATTGGGGGTTCGAGAGACACGCTGTGCTTCATTATGTTCTCAAGCGATTCAATCATGACAAGAAGGATCCTCTTGTAAGTTCCCATAGGAATTCCAAGCAGAGGGACTTGCTGCTTAAAATTATGTATCAGTTCTCCAATGGTTTCATATCTGATACTCCCCTGGTAACTAATGAGAGTGGTGCCTTCCAATACTGCTATCTTATGTATTTACTCTGTCCACAGCAAAGCGCTTATAACAACAAACGAAATTCCGTAGCTTATTGTTACAGAGGTTCTGAAAAGTTATTCACCATTATCATAACCGGTGTCAACTGGCAAATTTTCACCAAACGAAGCTGATACTGCAAGGGAATCGCACCTTTCATTCTCAGGAATGGCCGCATGACCCTTTACCCATATGAATTTAACCTGGTGTTTTCTAAAAACTTTCAGGAACCTCATCCATAAATCGGCATTTTTTGTTTTTGAAAAACGCTTTTGTTCCCACGATCTGATCCAGCCTTTTTCAATTGCGTCAGCCACGTATTTCGAATCTGTATATACGGTCACATTGCAATTATCTGCTTTTAAAGCTTCCAATCCCGCAATTACGGCCATAAGTTCCATGCGGTTATTGGTAGTATGTCTGAATCCGGCTGAAAGTTCTTTTCTGTGAGGACCCGACATCAGAACAACTCCATATCCGCCCGGGCCGGGGTTTCCCCGTGCGGCCCCGTCGGTATAGAGGGTAATATTATGTATCATAAGGTAACCTTATACCGGTGTTAGATAAAAACAACCGAATGGCAATTGCCAGAAGAATGATACCGAATACCTTGGTAAGGATCAATATGCCGGTAGGCCCAAGTATCCTCTCAACCAGTCGTGTGGCTTTTAATACCATGTATACAATAAGCATATTTAAGGTAAGGGCAAAGAAAATAGTCCACATACTGTATTCTGCCTTCAGGGAAATAATGGTAGTCATGCTTCCGGCTCCTGCTATCAATGGAAATGCCAGAGGAAATATTGAAGTGTTTTTAAGTGTTTCGTATTTGAAAAATTCAATGCCAAGGACCATTTCAAGTCCGAGGAAAAGCAATACAAATGAACCTGCAATTGCAAAGGAATTGACATCCACACCGAAAAGATTGAGGAACGGTTCACCAATGAACAGGAATAATAACAATATGGTGTATGCCACAATGGTCGCCTTACCTGAATCGATGTCCCCCGACTTCCTTTTAATTTCAAGGATATACGGGATGGAACCGGTAATGTCGATTACCGCAAAAAGAACCATAAATACGGTAAGGATGTCAATTAACCTTACTTGCATAAAATCTGCATTTTCGGTAAATACAAAGCTAGCATTTACCTTACAATTTTCATTTCATCGAGAAGGTGAGAAGCTCCGGCATATTTATCCATGATAAAAAGCACATATCTGATGTCGACACAAATACAGCGCTGCAAATCCGGTTCAAAAGCTATATTACTGCTCATTGCTTCCCAGTTTCCGTCGAATGCCAGTCCGATCAGGTTCCCTTCGCCGTCGATTACAGGGCTCCCTGAATTGCCACCGGTTATATCATTATTTGTAATAAAACATACAGGCATTACACCATTTTTAGCGTATTCCCCGAAGTCCTTCTTTTCATATAGATCTTTGAGCTTTTCAGGCACAACGAACTCCCAGTTATCAGGATCTTCTTTTTCAATGATACCCTGCATTGTCGTAAGATAATCGTAATGAACGGCATCCCGTGCATTATAACTCTGTACGGTACCATATGACAATCTCATTGTAAAATTAGCATCCGGATAAAATTTCTTTTCAGGCTGCATTTCCATTAATCCCGCTATATACAACCGGTGTCCTTTCTCAAAATCTTCCTCAAATGCATCATCGCCATAGTATGATTTCCGGTAGGTATCCATAATGGAAAGAGCGGTTTTGAATGCCAGATCTTTTTCGAGAGCCTGGCGAGTGGGATTCTTTACAAATGCCTCTATTCTGGCGGCATCAGAGAATATTGATTTTGCAAACATGTCGTTTGTAAAACGTACCAGGTCGTTCTTGTATTTAGTTTCAATAAACTTATAAATATCAGGCAGATAATCAGCAGGTACATTCTCTTTGTAAAGCGCCATCAAAGCCGGAATTACCTTCATATCGCTCTGCTTGCTGTATTCCTTGTTAAAATCGTCCCATCTTCTTTTCAGCAACATTGCAAGGGAGTCGATCAAAGATTTGTTTTCCGGTTCTCTGATCATGGTTGAGTATAATCCGCCTGCCCTGTTGGCCATAGCAATTAACTCGGTAGCGGTGAGGAAAGTCTCGTAAGTATACTGCAGAGTATGTTTATAAACAGCTCTTTTTTCAACGGCATTCTTAATGAGTTCGAGGGCATTGCCGTATTTTTTAATTCTTGACTCATCGGCATTAACCCAATCCAGGAATTGTTTTTCCTCGTTTTCCTTTTTTTCAAGTATTTTCAGCCGTGCCAATCCTTCATTCTGACCTATCGAATATTTCCAGTAATTGGATGATGTTGAATATTTCGAGGCATATTGAATATTTATCTTTTCATCGGCACGCATATCCTTAAGAAGAATATCCAGCCGCATTCCACGTATATTGATCCTGTTAGGATTCGTTAATCCTGTGAGTTCTTTTATTTCATAAGATGTCATATAACGGGTCGTCGTTCCGGGATAACCCATTACCATGCTGAAATCATCTAAATTTCTTTCTTTAAGAGATACTGGCAGCGAATGTCTGGGCTTAAGCGGAACATTTTCCTTGTTGTATGGTGCGGGCTTGCCATCGGGGCTGCTGTATACTCTGAAAACACTGAAGTCGCCTGTATGACGGGGCCACATCCAGTTATCTGTATCATGACCGAATTTCCCGATCGAGGAAGGAGGAGCACCGACCAGTCTGACATCATTGTAAACCTCATAAACAAAGAGATAATAATTATTGCCGCCAAACATCGATTCAACCACAGCCTCATAGTGTGTGCCGGAAGTTGCTGCCCGGGTAATGGAATCGGAAACAAAATCAATCCTCTCCGATCTCTTCTCCTCGCTCATTGAAGCATCCAGACCTTTTAGCACCTTATCGCTTATATCTTCAATCCGTACGAGGAAAGTCACACTCAGATCACGATTCGGTAATTCCAGACTTTTGTTCATGGCCCAGAAACCGTCTTCGAGATAATTGTGTTCAAGGCTACTGTGATTTTGAATGGCATCATAACCGCAATGGTGATTTGTAAGCAGCAAGCCCTCATCGGATACTATTTCGCCGGTACAGCCACCCCCAAAAATAACGATGGCGTCTTTGAGACTACTGTTATTTATACTATAAATATCTTCAGCACTTAACTTAAAACCAAGTGAATGCATTGTGTCGATATTAAGTTTCTGGATCAGCGGCAAAAGCCACATTCCTTCATCAGCTTTAACGCAAACACTTATTGAAAGCAAAAAGCCGGTTAAATACATTGAAAAACGTTTCATACTAGTACTCTGTAAGCTTTAATGGTAAAACAATCAAATATTTAAATTCAAAACTCCAGTTCAAGTTGTTCATCGAGCAAAGCAAAGGTTTTCCTGTGAT
>DATAEX010000368.1:0-7721 GCA_036257765.1 Bacteroidales bacterium | reverse complement strand
TGGGATTATCACCTACCGGTATGCTTCCTGCAAATTGCCGCTTTTCGGTGTTGAATAAAATAATTTTATTGCATCCCCAGCACGAAATATACAACATGGTATGGTCGGGCGAAAGCATACAGGTATATGCTTCGGCATCCATTTGAAATCTTTCAATTACTTCTTTTCTGTTAACATCCACAACATACAATGAGCTGTTTTCTTTTGTAACCGCATACATTAGTTTTCTGACATCATCTAAGGCGATTCCGGTTATAGAAATTTTTTCAGGCCATGGTTTGCCTATCACCATGGTATCCCGTGGTACCAGTTTATCCCTGGACAAAGCAAACCTTACAATCCAATTGTCATTCCCGCCTGAAGCATATAAAAATCTGCTGTCGTATGAAAAGACCAATCCAAGCCATGATTTTCGCATAATGACAGAATCCAGAACCCTCATGTTTATCGCATCGATGAGTTGCACCATCTGATCACTTTGTCCGTTGTTGGTAACTGCCAGATATTTCTGTGACGGAGAAACTGCAATGTTGAGAGGAAGATCACCCAAAGGCAGCATTTTTCCGACAGGACTAAGCTTCCAGCCATTGGGCAGTGAAACCCGTTTTGTTTCGATTTCCTGAAGAGTCTGGGCGGAGGCCATTAATGTTGAGAAGATAATTAATAACGAAATGCAACAGCTGTTTCTGAACATGGTGCGTGAATTATGAATTATGAATTATGAATTATGAATTATGAATTATGAATTGGTAATCTAAAGTTCTGAAAAATTTAAGGAACATGCTAAATGAAGTTTACAACAATTCTTCACTATGTTCGTTTTAATCGTGGCATTCGGACGATTCAAACACTTACTTTCTCCTGATCCCAAGCATCCGTTAACAAAATGATTCGTCCTTTAAGCTAAGAATCATTCATAATTAATAAAAACATAATGGGACTTTTTGATTTCTTAAAAAAGAAAAATAACCAGGATCCGGCTCTCAAGCCGATTGAAGTTACAGCCGATGAAGGACAGGCAATGACCGTGGAAACGAATCATTTGCCAAACGGAACCGGAATTGACAGTATATATGCTTTTTTGCAATATGATTATGAATCCAGAGGCTACAGCGACGCATTGACAAGTCCGGATGACAGTTATCGTAACGACAACATTAACCTGTTGAAACAAGACCTGTTCATCCTTATCGATAAGTCACTTACTTACTACGAAGGAATGCTCAGGGAAGTGGATTTTCATATTAACTCCAGAAGCAGGGCAGGACTTATTGATCTTGTCGAGGAGCTTAAAACACGAAGAGAACTGGTCAGCGATCACCTTGGAAAAATAAGGGTAATGAAAGAAGAAGCAGTTAATGATACCGGAGCAGTGCAACGGATCACCTTATCATACCAGCGGGGATTTATGAGAGGATTATCGGCCCTTACCCAGTCGAATGTCTTAAATAAAAAGTTATAGCATGAAAAATTTCTGGCTTAGAACCGGATGCTATATGACCGGTCACAATTACGAAATAATAAGAAATTCAAGCGAGGCCAGCTCAAAGACTGTAAAAAAATTTCTTTCTGCAATCCTTATTGTCAGCATACTATGGGCTTTTATCGGATACAGCTTTGCGAAAAGGTATCTGCACAGCGATGTACTGGTTTCATCGCTTGTAGCCTTGATTTTGGTGATCATAGTTATTCAGATTGAAAGACAGATCATCATGTCGGTTGGAAAAAACAAGCTGGTCATTCTTTTCAGGATCCTTATCGGTACGGTCATGGCTGTGATAGGCTCGGTAATTATTGATCAGATCATCTTCAAGGATGATATTGAAAAGAACAAGATCAGCAATCTGCAACAGGAGGTGAATGAGATACTTCCGGTTAAAACCAATGAACTCGATTATCAAATCAGGCAAATCGATTCGACCATTTTAGAAAAAGAAGAAGAAAGAGCTGCGCTTCTTGAAGAACTGGCAAAAAAGCCATTCATAAAAAGTGCCTCAACTGAAACCAGACACCTGGCAACAAATTATACCGATCAGAGAGGAGTGGTAAAGGACACTATTGGAAGGCGAACAGATTATACGCTTACGGATGTTCCCAACCCGAAAGCGAACCTTCTGCCCGGCATAAGTAATCAGATTGACCAGCTGAGAAAACAAAAGGCAGAGAAGGAAAACAGCAAAATAAACATACGGCAGGAGATTGAAGCGGATCTGAAATCCAAGACAGGATTCCTGGATGAGTTACAGGTTCTGTTCTCCATTTTACTTACATCGCCGATAGCTATGTTTGTATGGATCATGTTCTTCCTTTTCTTTATGTCGCTTGAGATCCTTGTGCTGGTAAATAAATTTGGCGAAGGCCATAACGATTACGACAAGGTTATCACTCATCAGATGGAGACGAGGATTAGCATGCTGGATAATATCGGTAAATAATAGTTCGGTGTCACAATTTGCCCCAGAGATATCACCGGGTCCTGCCAAGGCATTCTTAAGGTGCACTTAAATTTTTCATATGGAATCTGTTGAAGTTTGTCGTAATTTCGGCAGTTAATATTCAATCCATGTCGGGAGAGACCAATTTTTCGAAACTTATCAGATCGATGAAACCGGTGCTGAATGAGGGTGAATATGTATTTTGCTCCTTTAGCGCGCCGGATGGATTTGATCAGAAGGATGCAGTGTGCATTTTCAGGGAAAAGGAAGGGCTGTCTGTAATTCTTCCAAAGAATATTGCCGATCAGAATAAGTATAATTATTCTTTTGTTGCTTCATGGATTACACTTACAGTACATTCTTCGCTTGAGGCCGTCGGCCTGACTGCAGCAATTTCCAAAGCACTGGCTGAAAAAAATATCAGCGCAAACGTAGTTGCGGGCTTTTACCATGATCATGTGTTTGTTTCACGCAGGGATGCAGACAGGGCAATGAGGGTATTGGGAGCAATATAATAGAGCCAACCCTTCCTGACAGGTCACTGATTACCCAAACCCTTGCTTGTATTTTACGTACAAGAAATGCACATTTCTTCATTATATCATGCGTAGAATCCTGATTGTTGTTCTGATTACCATCATCTTAAACCAAAACTCCTTTTCCCAAAAATCCGAAGTATGGATGCTGGGACCCATGCTTCATTTCAATATTGCTGATAAGCACATGAAAACCTCCTTTGGCGTGGAGCTTTCATACTGGAATTATGAGCATTTCCCCTACAGCTTTGATGTGGGAATTGATTTTCAGAAAGGAAGCATCAGATTGTACAGCGAAGGACAAACCGGTATAGGATTTCTTGGATTATCCTTTGGACCCGTTCTGGAACTCCGTACCAGTGAAGGCCAATTGAAAACGGGCATCCAGGGCTCCGTATGGGCAAACTATTTCGGCGGTTTCGACCTGCGGTTCAGAAAAACCGGTGACGCCTTTACCTTTGCTCCCGGCCTGTATTTCAAACTTCCTGTATCACGCGAAGCCTGGTCGTATGATGGTGATGGCGATGGCTGGGATTGGGATGACTAAGTTCCTCTATTTCAACCTTATTCTCATCAGAAAATCATCAGCCGTGATGTAGAGGTAGTTACCGGATTCGTCGAGGGCGCAATTGGAGGTTGCCTGGCCTGTGAGGATGGTTCCAAGGTGTTTGCCATCGGGTGTCAGGATAAGTACTCCTCCCGGACCGGTAGTAAAAATGATTCCGTCCCCCCGCACTTTCAATCCGTCCATATGGCCTTCTCCCTTTGGCCTCATGAAAACCCGACCCTCGCTTGTACTCCCGTTTTCATTCAACTCATATTCCATTAGAAAAGCCTGCTCGCCATCGCCCGAATTGGATACATATAACTTCTTTTCATCAGTAGATAATGCTACACCGTTTGGCGCGGAAAGCTTATCGGTTATCAGTGTCAGCTTTCCGTCCGAACTTAACCTGAATACACCGGTAAAATTAAGTTCACGTGCCGGATCATCAAATCCTTTCTCCAGTCCGTAGGGCGGATCGGTGAAAAAAAGATCGCCATGGGAATTGAATACTGCATCATTGGGACTGTTCAGGCGTTTACCATTGTATTTATCTGTAAGCGTCGTAAACACAGGTTCGGGATGATCAAGTGGCGCTTCCATTCTTGCCATACGCCGGTCACCATGCTGACATAATACAAGGCGACCTGAAGGGTCAAGGAGCAGTCCGTTAGAGCCTTCCTCCCCTTCCCTACGTGAAGAAGTATCCGTAAAACCGGCAGGTTTTAAATAAAGTTTTATACTGTCTTTTTCTGTCCATTGATAAATGGCGTTGTTCGGAATATCTGAAAAAATCAGCATGTCCTGGCCCGGCAACCATAGCGGTCCTTCTGTCCATTCAAATCCGCCTGCAATGATCTCAGGCTTTTCAGATGAATCGATAATTCTGTCCAATTCTGGACTCAGTCTCTCTACTGATCCGGTTTTCTTATATCGCGAATCTACAGGCTGTGACGGTTGTTCTCCTGATTTTGACCTGCATGTAGCCACTGTTCCTAAAGTGGCAATTATTATTATAAGATTGATTAATTTATTCATAGCGCAGGATTTGTGGTTTAGGAACAACGGGAAGAATGCATTTGTTTTTCTACCTCTCAAATTCAATGATATGCGCTGACATATACACGCTTTTTTCCGGTTTTATATTTTTCACAAACAAGCGGGCACGCCGTCCAAGTCTAAGGCAGGTATTCTTATTCCGGATGTCTTCAGGTGTATTCATTGGCTGGAGGGAAGGATACCACAGGAAAAATCCTGGTTTATCGAGCAAAAGCTTAGGTCTTGTCCACTGCTGTGAATTGTCACCTGAACCCAGATCACGGTTCTTATTGAAGCAAATAAAGATCTTACTTCCTGCCCATGATGGTCCGGTAACATGTCCCATCAGCATTACCCAGCAATTCAGATAGGTATTCCAGCTAACAGATGGTCCCCAGTGGAAACCACCGGTAGGTGACGATGCGGGTCCTCCGCCTTGCGGGACAGGTATCTGTAGTGAGGTCACCGGAGCACCAACACCATCGTAAGGTGCATTAAAGCCTTTTCCATCCCAGCGTTTTGCCTTCCCTTCCGGGTTATCCAGATCGCTCAGTCTTATTCTGGCAACGCTTATACATTGTCCGCTCCATTCCTTCTGACGATCATACGTGATTTCATCATAAATGCCGGGGTATCCATATTCACCATAAAACAGGTAAAGATAGTCGCCATACGCAACTGCAGAGGGATCACCGACACCGCCTGCGAATGTATTTGATGTATTATGGGGTTTCAGGATCAGACGCGGCTGCAGGTCCTCAATGAAAAGTCCTTTATTTTCCCAATTCCTTCCACCATCAACAGATTTCATTATGCCAATGCGGCAAACGGCAGCCGGCGACTCAGGGCCCTTTAATCCCTGCGGCCATTTGTCGTTTTTATATCCTTTACCCGTAGCCTCATCCCATGGAAGTGTGGAAGGATAATTTTCGTTATGATATACTGCATATAAAGTTCTTCCCGAGGTATCGGTTGTATCCTGATATATTGTTTCAAACCATGCGGCTCCATGGAGGCCTGGCGTGCCAATTGCAGCATTTTCCGGCATTCCGGGTTCATTGAAATCTTCAGGATCGCTGAGAAATGATTCATCGGCATTTTGGCCATCGGCGAATTTCAGATCGCGCGCATTACCCCATAGCGGATCTTCGCCGTATTTTCCGGGGAATATCCGGAAAGTATCGCCGATCCATGCTTCCGCCATATTGCAATCGACAAAGGAATTGAAATAAAAGGTATCGGCCGGAATTAGCCTGAATTCAGGCTCGAATGCATCAGTTGCTGAAGGTTTTTTTTCATTCCTGCAACCGGCAAAACACAGGAATGAAAGGAAAAAGCATGATAAAGTTTTCATAAATCATCTACGCCTCATTTTGGCAATGATATAAATTATAAGTGCAATTACAGCAAGCACTATGATTACACCTACCCAAACGCCGGCCTCGAAGATGTCCCCAATAATCTCGCAACTGTAAAGCGACATGATCAGGACAAAAAGAATATAAAATTTTAAGGCTTTGTTTTTCATAATGTCAATATTATTGAATATCAACATGAAACGCCCGGAAATGGTTCACTTTAATAACAAATTCCTGAACAATAATGTCCTTGGATGGTTCTGCCCGAAAATAACTAAATGAAAAATAACCTGCTCTATTTTACTGCATTATTCTTTCTGATGCTTGTTACAGCTGTGTTCTGGGGCACCTGGTTCACTTTGACCCGGTCGATTGGCGAGTTTTCATCGATGGAATTTATGCATATAGGACAGGTTATCATTGATAATGTAGGCACTCCGATGAAGATCCTTGTCCCGGGAACTTTTCTGCTGGTTATAGTTTCACTTTGGTTGGGCAGGAAGAAGAACGGAATTCTTTATGGAGTAATATCTCTTGTGTTGCTCATTGGGGTTCTTTTAATCACACTCATTGTCCTGGTGCCTGTTGACAACGATATAAAATCGTGGACACCGGATTCTATCCCTTCAAACTGGGATGGGCTGCGTTCAAAATGGGCTGCATGGCATGCTGCACGTACTTTTTTTTCGCTCGCAAGTTTTGCTTTCTTTGAACTATTCATCGCATCAGACAGCAGGACAGGCAGAGACAGGAAGTACAAGCTTGAAAAAAAGAACAAAGGCCTTTGGATCTGAAAACAAATCGCGATGGCAATAAAACGGAGTTTCTTCTTCTTACTCGCAGGATCTGTCATAATATCCACATTTTCTGCATGCAAAAAATCAGCCACCTCCGACATTACGCTTGAATTATTTGCCCAGGGGTTGAATAAACCGGTTGCCATAGTTCATGCAGGAGACAGCCGGCTCTTTGTAGTTGAACAGGAAGGGACTATTACGGTGCTTGATTCTGCTGGCAATGCCGATTCGGTAAAATTTCTTGACATCAGCCCCCGTGTGGTTGCAGGAGGCGAACGGGGTTTGCTTGGAATGGCCTTTCATCCCGATTTTGAGATCAACGGATGGTTTTATGTTAACTATATCGGCGAAAACGACAGTACGCACATTTCCAGGTTCCGGGTTTCAGACATTTCGGGAATTGCAGATCCGGAAAGCGAAGTAAACCTTATAACTCTTCCGCAGCCTTATGAAAACCATAATGGCGGTAATCTGTGTTTCGGGCCGGACGGATACCTTTATATCGGCCTGGGTGACGGCGGTTCTTCAGGCGATCCCGAAAACAGGGCACAGGACCTGAATGTTCTTTATGGCAAAATTCTCCGTATTGATGTTAATTCCGGAGACCCATATTCTATTCCTTCCTCCAACCCATTTCAAAGTGATATGACAATAAGACCTGAAATTTGGGCTTACGGATTACGGAATCCATGGAGGTTTAGTTTTGACCGGTTGAACGGCGATCTTTGGATTTCCGATGTAGGACAAAACCAGTTTGAAGAGATCAATTATCAACCGGCTGAAAGTTCAGGTGGTGAAAATTACGGCTGGCGTTGCTATGAAGGAGAAAATGATTTCAATCTTGACAGTTGCGACACAAACACTGCATTCGTTTTCCCTGTTCACACTTACAATCATGGGATCGAATGCTCGGTGACCGGAGGGTATGTGTACAGGGGAAAGGAAAATTCCTCCTATTATGGCAGGTATTTTTTTGCAGACTTCTGCTCTGATAAAATCTGGATGCTGGTTAA
>DATAEX010000366.1:0-9087 GCA_036257765.1 Bacteroidales bacterium | reverse complement strand
TCCTCTGCGCAGCAGATTTTTGAGAATACGGCTCCTTCAAAATACCGCGTGGTTTTTAAAGACAAAGGAACCTCTGAGTATTCGATAGAGGAGCCTGAAAAATTTCTTTCACCTGCTGCTCTCGAACGACGCCGGAAACATGGAATCCAGGTAACGGAAAGCGACCTTCCGGTTAGTACTTATTATATAAATACAATACAGGATTACGGAGTAAGAGTTCTTTCAGTTTCTAAATGGTTTAACTCAATTACAATAGAGGTGAACGACAGCACTGTACTTCCTCAGATTGGTGCTTTGACGTTTGTTGATAAACATGTGGTTACCGCTCATGAAACATACAAAACTAAAACGGCGGTATCTCGCAATAACATGTCTCTTAATCTGTTCGATCAAATGAACTATGGCCCCTCGTGGTGGCAGACTGCCGTTCACAACGGACAGCTTTTGCATAATAACGGATTTACAGGGAATGGGATTACTATCGCCTTACTTGATGCGGGTTTTTCAAATGTCGATACCTTGCCGGTATTTAACCGGTTATTTGAAAACGGCAGGATCATAGGTACACGTGATTTTGTCCAACCCGGTAACAGCGTATACAGAGAGGCTACGCATGGGATGTCGGTATTATCGATCATAGGCGGATATCAATCCGAAGGCCTTATTGGAACAGCTCCGGACGCTTCATTCTGGCTCCTGCGGTCAGAAGACGGAGGATCGGAATACATTATCGAAGAAGACAACTGGATTGCAGCAGCTGAGTTTGCCGACAGTGCCGGTGCGGATATTATTAATACCTCGCTGGGTTATTCCGTATTTAACGATTCGACCCAGAACCATACTTATGCCGATATGGACGGCAACACTACGAGAGTATCAAAAGCAGCAGATATAGCCGCATCGAAAGGAATGATTGTAATTGTAAGCGCCGGTAATCAGGGCAATGCTAAATGGAAATATATAACAGCACCCGCTGATGCCGATAGCGTTCTTACTGTCGGGGCAATTGATCGTTCAAAAACGATAGCTTCCTTCAGCAGTCGCGGACCTTCTTCAGACGGCCGGATTAAGCCAAATGTTGTATCCATCGGACAGGGAGTTTTTGTAGGCAATATAGACGGCAGCATCAGGCAGGGAAATGGTACATCATTCTCTGCCCCTGTAATAACCGGATTGACAGCCTGTTTATGGCAGGCAAATCCGGAAGCGAAAGCCGGGGAAATTTATTCTGCCATAATTGAAAGTTCCGATCGTTTTTATAATCCTAATAGCGATTACGGATATGGTGTGCCTGATTTCCACCTTGCCAATCTGTTACTCAAAGCCAAAAGTCACAGCCTGGAATCTGATGCAAGGGTTACGGCATTTCCTAATCCGTTTTATAATCAATTATATATATTCTTTAAAGAGCCGGTAAGCTCATCCATTAGTATCAAGTTATTCGATCTGGCAGGAAAAGAAGTTTTTCAAAAAACCTATGCCGGAATTCCCGACAGGAATTTTCTTGTTATTGACAGTGATTTTGATTCGATCCAGAAAGGAATTTATATTATCCGGATCCAGGCTGGTGGAGTATCGGGGAACTCAAAACTGATCAAATACTAAAATGAAAGATAACAAAGCTGTTTCACTTTGTGAATTACTCACCCAGGTGAAGATTGCAATGAAAAACAGTCTGCCCCTTTCATGGTGGGTAATTGCCGAAATAAGCGAATTGAAGGTGAATTTCAACGGGCATTGTTACCTGGAATTAGTTGAAAAAAACCAGGATACTGAATCGGTTAAGGCCAAAGTAAGAGCTACAATATGGGCATCCGTATTCAGAATGGTTCAGCCGTACTTCCAAACTTCAACAGGAATGGAGCTTTCAGCGGGCATTAAAATAATGATAAAAGTATCTCCGGAATTTCATGAATTATATGGGTTCAGCCTGAATGTTACTGATATTGAGCCATCCTATACTTTGGGTGAAATGGCCAGGCAGAGACAGGAGATCATTAATCGCCTTAAAGCTGAAGGTGTTTATGATATGAACCGCTCTCTCACAATTTGTGAAATACCGTCAAGAATTGCGGTTATTTCTTCTCAAACAGCTGCAGGCCTGGGCGATTTCATGCATCAATTAACCAATAATGCATATGGCTATAAGTTTTGTGTCAAACTTTTTACTGCCGTAATGCAGGGCGAAGAAGCCGAGCAATCCGTCATTCAGGCATTGGATAAAATATATCAGGACGAGGCGAGTTTTGATGTAGTGGCCATTATCCGGGGGGGCGGCTCTCAGTCCGATCTGAGTTGCTTCAACAGCTACTGGCTCAATTATAATATCTGTCAGTTTCCATTACCTGTACTTACAGGGATAGGTCATGAACAAGATGAGACAATAGCTGATATGGTTGCATGGAAAAGATTGAAGACCCCAACGGCAGTTGCGGAGTTTCTGATAGACTGTTTTCGTGAAACCGAAGTAGGTATCAACGAAAGATCAATTAATTTATTTAATCTTGTAACAGGGAAAGTCAGGGCAGAAAATGAACGGTTGATCAGAGTCCTGATGGCGTTGAAACCTGCTGTAAAGGAGAGATTGCGTGCCCAGGCATCAAACCTGAAAGTGTTAGGTCTGAATCTAAAAAATTCTGCCGGCAACCTGGTACTGAGTGAATCTGCAAAAATCGACGGAAGAAAAATTCAGCTTTCGACGAAACTGAAGGAATATCTGGGAAACCTGAATCATAATCTTGAATTGCTTGAAAAACACACAAGTTATCTTGATCCTTTTCTGATTTTGAAAAGAGGATATTCGGTGACCTATCTGAATGGTAAAGTTCTTAAGAACAATACATCGGTTAAACCTGAAGATATAATTGATACCAGACTTGCAGAGGGTGTTATTAAGAGTAAAATAGTATAAAAGCATCATACCATGGAACAGAAAACGCCATCCTATTCCGAAGCCATAGCTGCCATTGATGAAATCCTCGAACAGATAGAAACCGGAGAGCTCGATGTGGACGAACTGGCTGCCCGGGTTAAACAGGCTACTGAGCTTTTAAAACTATGCAAAAGCAAGTTGTTTAATACAACCAGGGAAATTGAAAAGGTGCTTAAAGAAATGGAAACCGAAAAGGATGAGTAGGCTTATTCCATTTACCCCTGATTGAAGGTGGGAAAGCACGGTTGATACTCCCAACAGTTTCGACAAAAACAGCAATTTGAATCATTCCGGAACTTGGATGCCTTAACTATTTCACAGTGTATATCTTATCCCCATATTTTTCAATTTCCCAAACTCTTAAATTCGTCAATCAATTATAACCTTTCTATGCATTTTAAGTATACATAATCATGTAGTTAAAATGTGCAGCAATGAAAAGATTTGTAGTTCTTCTGATAAGTATACTGCCGTTTATCCCAATTTATAATGCCGATCTTTCAAAAATAAAGTTCGAATACGTAACTGTTGACGATGGCCTTTCCCAGGGTATAGTCGAAGAAATATTCCAGGATAGCCGGGGTTATATATGGATTGGATCTCATGACGGGCTTAACCGATACGACGGTATTCAGTTTACGTTATTTCGCAGGGATCCCGCAGATCCAGAAAGCCTTGCATCGAACTCTATTTACAGCATGGCCGAGGATAATACCGGCAAAATCTGGATTGGTACAGAGGGATTGAATGTATTTGATCCTGTTCTGAATAAGATGAAAAGGATAGTGGTGAATACCGACGATCCGAATGCATTTCAGGGTGGCAGGGTGAGCAATATTACGATCGATTTTGACAGCACAATCTGGATAGCTACTACAAATGGCCTGGCTCACTATTTTCCGGGCAAGAACATCTTCAGAACCTACAGGAATGAACCCGGGAACAGCAGATCACTCGGAAGTTCTTCCGTCAACAGCACATGCCTTACTCACGACAACAGGCTCTTCGTTGGGCCTGCATGTGATGTGATTTATGAATACGACAGGGTGAACGATTCTTTTATTGAAGTGCCTTACAAGATAGCACATTACGGTAACAATAACAGTAAATGGATCTACGAGGACTTTAATGGTCTTATTTTTATTACATCAGAGTTCTCGGCGGTCCACATTTATAATCCTGCAACAGGCGAAACGAAACTGATCGATGTAGCCGGAGGAAATCTGAATATGGACAATATCAGAACACGGGTATTGCCCATAGCACCTGATCAGGTTTGGATTGGCACGGATGGTGGCGGTATTAATATATATGATCCGATAACCGGCGAAATTCAGTATCTTATAATGGATACAAGAAATACCGGTTCAATCGGCAGTAATGCCATAACCAAAATATTCATGGACCGGGACAAGAACATCTGGGTAGGTCATTTCGGTGCCGGTGTCAGTGTATGGAAAAGGAACAAGGAAAAATTTGAATCTTTCAGGCACAACCCTTTTAATACTTTATCTATCAACAGGGAAATTGTATCGGCCATGTTCGAGGATTCTAAAGGAAGAATATGGATCGGTCAGGACGGCGGAGGTCTGAGTATTTTTGATCCAGCAGCCCGCACATTTGAACACATTCGTCGAAATCCCGGCATGCCAGGAACTCTGACATCCGATGTAATCCTGGCCATTCATGAGGATCCTTCGGGTAACCTTCTGTTGGGAACCTATGCAGGAGGGATGATGGTATTTGATCCGGATACAAGAAAAGTGATTAAATCATTTAATGCAACTAATGGTCTTGCCAGTGAGCATGTCTGGACATTCTACAAGGACAATAAGAATCAGTATTGGTTATCAGACCTCCGTTCAGGTTACAGCCTGTATAATCCGGAAACAGGTACATTCATAAACCATGGCACAGGTGAAGATCCGCTTTCATCGTGCTCCAGCTCAGTGCTGAACATAACCAAGGATGCCGACGGAAAGCTCTGGCTTGGCTCAGAAGGCGGAGGTATTTGTGTAATTGATTATGAAAATCAAAAGAAAAAGGGATATGTGAATGATGCTAACAACAGCAACTCACTGGCGGGCAATGATATAAAATCAATTGTTTTCATTGACAACTATGCATGGATAGCAACCAACGGCGGTGGACTCAACAGACTCGATCTGCAAACGGATTCATTTAAAGCCTATACAATGAAAGACGGGTTATCTTCCGATGCGCTTATGGGCCTGTTGAAGGATGATCAGGATAACCTCTGGATCAGTTCTACTAAAGGATTGATGAAATTTAATACTAAAACGGGTTCCGTAGAGGTATTTGATAAATCGCAAGGTATTCAGGGAAATGAATTTAAATACAATTCACAGCTTAGATTGAAAGACGGGCGAATGATGTTCGGGGGAGTGAACGGACTTACTATTTTCCATCCCGATAGCATTAAAAGCAGCTACATAACTCCGGGAGTTGTATTTACAGACTTTAAAATTAATAATGAATCCGCACTTATCGGAGCAAAAGGATCGCCACTGAAAAAGCATATTGATTTCACCGGATTTATTAAGCTAAATCACAAGCAATCCGTTTTTACAATTGAATTTGCTTCGCTTGATTATAATTCTCCTGTTAAGAACAAGTATATGTATATGCTTGAAGGTTTTGATGAAAATTGGATTGAAACAGGTAACAGACGTTTTGTAACCTATACAAATCTTGATCCGGGCAAATACACTTTTCTATTGAAAGGATCAAACAGCGACGGAGTGTGGAATCCAACACCAAGAAAATTGGTTATCCGTGTAAAGCCCCCGTGGTATACGACGAAACTGGCCATTGCATTGTATATCATTGCAATTATACTGAGTATTATTTATTATATAAAACAGCGCGAAAAACAATCGATCCAGGATAAGCTCATACTTGAACAGAAAATCCAGGAGGCACAGGCTGAGTTGAAGAGCAAAACCCGGAAAGTCGAAGAGCATGAAGAAGAAATAAAAAGACGGAATGAAGAGGAAAAGGATATCCGTTTCTATACCGATGGCGTTGCTAAAATGAGTGACATTATTGCTAAAAAAAGGCAGAACCTGGAAGAATTATCCTCGGCAATGATTTCTGAGCTTGTCCGTTATGTAGGAGCATCGGCAGGCGGTATATTTGTTGTCGATGATTCCGATCCGTTTCACACGCTGATCAAGGCCTCAGGAGATTTCTGCCTTAGCTCGGACAGCAATGTTAACAAGGTATTCGAAATCGGAGAAGGCAATATCGGGGCTTGTTTTAAGGAAAAGCAAACTCTGACCTTCGATAACCTGACAGATGGATATATTGTAATGCGTTCGGGGCTTGGGAAGATTTCCCTGCATCATGCAGTCTATATTCCTGTCATACAGGATAACATGGCCGTAGGGGTAATCGAAGTAGCATCGGTTGAAAAACTGCCTGAAAATCACATCCGATTTATCGAGAAAATAGCTGAATCGCTTGCCTCTATCATAACGATCATCAAGGCAAATGACAAATCAAACCTGATGATTGAGCAGAATAATGCACAGGCTGAAGAACTGAGAGCACAGGAGGAAGAAATGCGGCAGAATATGGAAGAGCTTCTTGCTACACAGGAAGAATCTCTAAGACGGGAGAAGAAACTTGAATCTGAACTCGAAATCAGAGAGAAAACAATTCTTGAATTAAAAACCCAGCTGTCAGTCCTTAAGAAGAAGCATGCTTAATATCCCTATTTTTTTATAATCAGCCTTACAAAAAACAGCAGAATAATCAGGCCTGAAAAGAAGGACGCCGCCCTTCCAATGTAGTCACCGTTTTTTACATAAAAGGTAAATTCATCATTGGCATTCAGAGTGCCTTTCAAAGCGCCCTGTTGCCACCATCCCATTTTCTGAATTACCTCACCACGCTGGTTTATAAGGCATGAAATTCCGGTATTCGCTGAACGGGCTACGCTACGTCGCGTCTCAATAGCACGCAATGAAGAAAATGAATTATGTTGATGATAGCCGGGAGTATCACCCCACCAGCCATCATTTGTAATTACAAAAAGCAGATTTGCGCCGTTTTTAACATAGCCTGTAACAAATTCCCCATATACAGATTCATAACAGATAACAGGACTTACACCGGTTGAGTCTTTTGCTGAAAAAAACACGCCCCGTTCATCCTGGGTTCCCCATCCCCGAAAGGTACCGCCCAGCTTGAGAGTGAAATTTTCCAGAAATTTCAGATACCTCGCATAGGGCATTTTTTCTACACCTACTACCAGCTTCGATTTAAAGTACACAGGCACATTATCTGTAGAATCAATCTGAATGGCTGCATTAAACGATTCATACTTCAGATCGGTTCCCGGCAGATCACGGACATTATCTGTAAGTTTATCACCCGGAAAATATGCTTTGAAACATTGTATTCCCGGGATGTAAGCAGCACCGGGATATATTTGCAGAAAATCCCGGATCATCTTGATATCAGGGACCTCATTTATCCGGTTTAACCAGATATTATTATTAATTGAAGTTTCAGGGGATATAAAATAATCCACCCCGGAATCAGCGACTTTTGCCGCTTCGTTTATCTGAATCCTGGTCTGTAACGTGCTTGGAATTGAAATGAATTTCTCATAAGGGTCAATGTTTGGCTGAATAACGACCACACTTACCGGATCCTGTACTTCCTCGTAATTGTAAAATAGCTGAAGGGAAAAAACAATCGGCCCCATTATCAGTACTACAATAATCACGACTTGAGCCGTTATACGCCTTAAGGGCAAATCGCTTAAATATCCCCGGATCAGATTAAATATCAAAATATTCAATACCAGTACCCATAAAGAACCACCAAAAATTCCGGTAAATTCATACCATTGAATAATCCTGATATTATAAGAGAATCCATTCCCCAGTGAAAGCCATGGCCACGAAATTTCTGTATTATGATAAAAATACTCCCAGGTTATCCAGAAAAGAATAAGGCTGAAATAACCGATCTGCATTCCCATGCGTCGCTTAATTACATGAAAAAGCCACATTACAAGCGACCACATCATGGTATTTATGAGCACTGCGAGAATAACTCCAATGGCTGTGGCATTATAAATCCACCATGTGGTGGCTGAATTCCATACTAAGAATGCCAGGGCAGAATACAGAAAAAAAGATCCCGATCCGAACTCAGTTTTATTCTGATCAAGGTAATCTTCAACAAATAGCAATGGAATCAGGGCAATTAACAGGATCAATCCATGACCCCATTCATACCAGGCCGGAGTTAAAAGCAGCCCTGTAAATACAGAAAACAGGATTCGTTTTTTGAAACTCATGAATTTTGTTACGCCGCCGTAAATATATTAAAAGTAATTATAATATGCCTGACAGGCTCCTTCGCCTGATACCATGCAGGAACCTACCGGATTGGCCGGTGTACATACCTTCCGGAACAATTTACAGTCGACCGGTTTTTTAACTCCTCTTAACACATCCCCGCAAAGACAACCTGCCGGTTCGGGTACAGGTTTGATATGAGGTTTATAATTTCTTAAGGTATCATATTGTTCAAATTCTTGTCGAATGGCCAGTCCGCTACTTTTAATCATGCCAAGTCCCCGCCATTCATCATCGCATGGTTCGAAGACATCATTTACAATTTTCCTGGCTTTGACATTTCCTTCAGCTGTAACCGCCCTTTTATACTGAATTTCTACTCCACTCCTGTTTTCTTCGGCCATGCAGACAAGCATGTAAAGCGACTGGAGAAGATCGACAGGTTCAAAACCTGATATTACCACAGATACATTGAAACGTTTAATAAGAGGAAGATACATATCAGCACCGGCAACAGAAGTTACATGACCTGGACCAATATAACCGTCTATTCTCACGCCCTGTTCAATCAATGCCTCCATGGCCGGGGGCATCAGTTTATGCAATGAAAGCACGCTGAAATTTTTTATGTCAAGCTTTTTTGCTTCTATAATAGCTACAGCACTTGACGGCGTCGTGGTTTCAAAACCAATTCCCAGAAATACAATATGTTTGTCCGGATTACTTTTCGCGATTTCGAGAGCGTCCATAGTTGAATAAACAATGCGGATATCTGCCCCCGTTGCTTTCTCCTGGTTAAGGCTCGAAGCTGACCCGGGG
>DATAEX010000364.1:0-7150 GCA_036257765.1 Bacteroidales bacterium | reverse complement strand
ATATAATCTTCACCTTCCGTCAGTACCCTGTTAATTGCTTCCGCATCTGTCAATGGGGGTGTCCAGGATGTAAGCAACGTTTTATATTGCTTATTCAAGCGGATCTTAACCAGAGAATTTATCAGATCAATATAACTATCGTAATTGGGAATATCATTCTTTAAAGGAATAGAATCAGCTGTAAAGAGTATTTCATCTTCTTTAAAGAGTATGTTGAGCGAGCCCTTAGAATGTCCAGGTGAGTGGATAAATTTTAATGTAAGGTCTTCCTCAACTGATAATTCCTGATTATGAGATAAGAATTCATCCACTTGCACAGACGTGTCAACCAGATTGAAAAACCCGGGAACCGGCCTTTCCCTGCTTTGAATTTCAATATTTTCTATCCATTCTTTCTCGTCTTTGTGTGTCATTATTCTGCAACCTGTCAATTCTTTAATCCTAGCAGCACTGCCAATATGGTCGGGATGTGAATGAGAAAGGATTATCGTTTTAATTTCGGAATAATCCCGGCCGTTTTGCTTAATGTACTCGAATATTTGTTTTTCACTTGCCTTTACACCTGTATCAATCAGGGTTATATGGTCACTGAATATTAAAATTACATTCACAAATCTTGGTAATTTCTTTTCAGCGCTTACTGCAATTTCAAAATCAATTCGAAGAAGGTGTATTTTTTCGGTGAGATTCATGGTTTTAAGATTAATTCGATTTCCGGTTGTAATTTGGAATAACCTTTTCCATATGTATCCGGTATATATTCCCCGTCCCATTCAGAACCTGGTTCGCAAAATTTTCCAATTCACCTGTGTTTTCAAATCGCATTTTGAAATTGCTTGTGCGGTCGCTCGTAAAATACAGATTTCCTCTTACCTTATCTACAAAAGGACAGAAGTCGAGTTTTTCAGAATTAATGCCGGGTCCCATATTCACGGCTGATTCCCAGACACCGGAGCTGTCTTTTAAACTATAGTAAAGATCTCCTCCACCCATGTCGTCTTTACGGCCGTAAGATGAAAATATAATCAGCGTTTCGTCAGGATTCACATAAGCATTGAATTCATATGTCACCGAATTTATTGTGGTATCAAGGGGTACGGGTTCTGAATATTCTCCATCAGCAATACGGCTGATATAAATATCTTCGCTTCCAATGCCATTTTCACGGACCGATGTAAAATACAGATTGTTGTTCCTGCTTACCGAAGGATAGAATTCATCCTGAGAAGAATTAACTACAGATGGTAAAGGCGCAGGGTTGGTCCATCCATTGGTAGTTCTTTCCGTTATCCAGATATTATAATCCTTTCTTGTGGTATCACCTTCAATGGGCCTGTTGGATACAAAATACAGCTTGTTTCCGTCCCCGGAAAAGAAGGGCTCGATATCATCATATAAGCCGGAAAAACTTAAGATTTCCTTTTTACTCCAATCCGTGCCCAACCTTTTAATCATAACAAGACATCTTCTTAATTGCCTGTAATCACCAAGCGTAAAGACAATTTCAGTACCATCGGGAGAAATAGCTATATCCCTCTCATAAAGGTTTGTGGATATTATGCCGGGCGCGAATAATTCTGCCGTTGAAGGATTCCCGGAAATATCTATTGTATTTGCATTTTCATAACTGCACCCGGAAAAAAGAATGGCTGCCAGGCATAGCGTAGATATCAGATAGTGCATAATGTCAGAGTTTGGGTTATGTATAAAGTTGTTACTTTTTAGGCCTGTCGCTGTACCTGCGATAAATAAAATAGATAACTATTCCAATGAGAATCAACGCCCATAATTTAACCACGAATAATAGGATAGCCTCCAGGATGCGCCATCCGACTTCCAGGGAGTCAATAATTCTCCTTCCGAGGCCTGCCTTATAGGCTTCAATATTCCGGTTGTTTGGAACCAGTTCACGCAGAATTTGCTGCCTCTGGTAAATTGAAATATTTATTGTGCTGAAGTTAATCTGGTCGGCTAAAGACAGGTTTGAAATTACAGCCTTATCTGCCTGTTCTTCTTTATGCTGCAATAATGCTTCTGCTTCGGTGGTTTCTCTAAGTTTCTTTCCCCTGTCGTCAATGGCTTTTCCCAATCGTTCTTCACTTTTTTCAGCACGTTGTTCCGTCAGTTTATTCGAAAGAATTTGTAAAGCAACATCTTCAGCTTTTATAATTCTGTAATCCAGGTATACAATATTTTTTGAAATTTCTTTTAACGTTGTATCCAGTTCTGTATTTGGAACCCTTAACGTAATGGTGTTAGTTACAGTAAAGTAGGTTGTTTCGAGAGAAGAATCAGGACTGACGGCAATGCTTGTGGTGTAATCGATATTGCTCATCAGGTTGGTATATGTAACAAATCCGCCATGACGGCTTGTTATATTTTCAATATCATAGGTCGTCTTAATTACCTTGTTAACCCTGAATTTGAGTTCAGCAGTCCTTATAAATTTCCGGGTTGTGTCCTTATTATTCTCGACTGCAGCCGATGAGGAAACCATTGCTTCGGGTGCACTGTCAGATGCTGCCGCTTGATAATCCATCTCCTTGCTGGCAGATTTGCAGTTAAAAAGTGAAATAATTAATCCAAGTGAAATAACTGTTCTGATTGTTTTCATATAATGAGAGTTTGAAAATGCGAGGTGATGACAAGGTATAACATGTTTTTGAAGAATTTAAATGTAGGAAAAAAATGAATAGGTTATTCAGACGGCGGGATTTGGAAGATTTTTCAATTAGTAGGTTATACCTGCAATTTGACGAAGATAGGTCGGTTCATGAAGCTGTTTTAGCATAAACCCGGCAACGTCCGCCCGTGAAATAGTTTTTGTCAGAATGTAGTGACCGACATTCCGGCCGTGCTTGTACTTCGAACGTTTTTTGCCATCTGTCAGTTGTCCGGGACGTATTATTGTCCAATCCAGGTCACTGCTCATTATGATTTTTTCTTGTTTTGATTTATCCAGAAAATAAAAGAAAACAATAAATGGAATAGTAAATAGACTATAATAAAGTCCAAGTTTAAATACACTGTCGTTGATCCCAAGTGAAGTAATGCAGATGAATCTTTTAACATTATTCCTGTTCATTGCCCTGATTACATTTTTTGTGCCTTCGGAAAGGATATTTGTTTTAATAATAAATCGTTTATGTCCAAGGGCAGAAAGTACGGCATCATGCCCTTTTATAGATTCTTCAAAACTTTCAGGTGCGAGAACATTGCCTTTTACAATAACTAAATTCGGATGATCAATTTTAAGTTTACTTGGATTGCGAACTAAAGCAGTTACAAGATGTCCCTGTTCAAGGGATTGTTTGATAAGCTGGCGACCGGTCTTTCCGGTTCCTCCGATAATATAAAGTTTCATTATGTTTTAGAAATAATTGTACTATTTTCCATACTTCGATTTCAGGAATTCAATCGATGCTTTCATTACCCCACATTTTGGGTTCGTATCCCGTGAAATCCTGCATAATCTTCAGAAGCTCAAAACTGTCTTTTTTCTTCTGTTCGGTATCAGCAAATGAATTGATAAACTGATGAACATCTGCATTAGTTTGTTTTGTTTTTATTTCTGCCATTTATGTTCTTTATTTTTGTATGGTACAACAAAATTCGGTCATTTTTGTGATTTAATCATCATAGATTCAACTGCCCCGTAGGGGCAAAATCTTTGTAGGAAACGCATATAGTAATTCAATAACCAGCAGCGTAGCTGCGAAATAAAACCGTCTCCATTTTACTCAGTACCACTAAAAATATTATCAGTTAAAAGTTTATCAGTTTTTACAATTAAGTCCCTTTTATTGTCACTAATCACATTTATTAAATGATAAGCACTGCCTTTAGTTAATGAAGAAAACCACCCCAACCAGAACTCTTCCTCAGTATTTAAAGTGACTTAAGTATTTAAAGTATTTAAAGTGACTAACTCTAACTCTAAATACTCCAAATACTCCAAATACTCTAAATACTCTAAATACTCTTCATTGCTTTTTCTATCCTTTCATTATGGCATACTATGACATTCTTGTTATCTCCGTGCCAATTATGAAATCCATTTCCCTGACAGTCTTTATAATTCCTGCACATTTCACATTGGCCAATCCTTGTCCATTCCCTGTTTCTGAAAGGTTTAAATCTATTTTCCCAAACCTCATAAAAGTTATTGGTGTAAATATTTCCTTGAGAGAACGATCTGTTAATATTAGGACATGCAGAAATCGACCCGTCAATTAAAATGGAACCGATATTAATACCTGCCCGGCAAAAGAAGTAACTGTCTCTTACCAATGATTCATATCTTCCAACAAAACCTTCGCAACTGAATTTTACATCAATCTTTCTGCTTTTGCGGGATTCAACAATAAAATCCATCAACCCGACTAGCTGATTGTCTGTTAAGAGCAAATCAGAATTCTGTACTGCCCGGCCAATAGGCACAACCGTAAATAATCTCCAGGCTTTTACATTCTTCGATATCAGTAATTCCTTAATCTGTTGGAGTTCTTTAAAGTTCCTTTGATTCACACAGGTAACTACATCAAAGTTTAATCTGTTTGAGGTTGCTGCCAATTCAATTGCACCAATAACCTTTTCAAAGCTGTTGCTGCTATTTCTAAGCCAGTTATGGGATTCTTTAAGTCCGTCCAGACTTACCGTCAAAGCTCCAAGTCCGGCATTCAATAAAGAAATATGCCTCTGCTCATCATATAATTGTCCATTGGTAACCATCGACCATTTCATTCCTCTTTTTCTTATTTCCCTACCGCATATTTCGATATCCTTTCTTAAAAGAGGTTCCCCGCCTGTAAATACAACGGTGAAATTTTTTGGAGGATTTATAATTGTATCCAAAGCTTTTAGAAAATCCTCAACAGGCATATCCTCAAAGCAACTTTCTTTTGTGCAATCACTGCCACAATGCAAACAGTTCAGATTGCATCTTGCAGTACATTCCCAAAATAAGTAATTCAATTCATGAAGTTTGATTTCAGATTTTTTGAATATTCTAAATGCATATTTTTTTATAAATGTGAACATTTATTTTTCCTCTAAGAATATATCCAGGTAAATTTGATCAATAAATTCATTTATAACCGTATCCTTATTGATAAATGAGCCATTTTGGATTGAATCAATGTCTTCGAACTGAAGTGTTATGCCTTCAATCATTTCAGTGTAAAATGAAAATTTGCCATCCTCATCAGTAATTTGATATTGAAAATTATCTGCCACAGAAACTTTAATACCCTTAATCGGCAATTCCGATGTTTTAGATTTAACCTGTCCCTCAATCAGCAAGTCAGGTATAAGATCCTGTGGTGTTCCGTAACATGCCTGAAAAACAAACAATACTGATGTGAAACTAAGTCCTCCTATGATTTTTCTGATCCAGTTTCTTTTCATGTTTTATTCTTTCTGTTATGATGATTCCAAAGGAATTCTGGTTGCTTCTCACTCAAGTAAATATCTCCGTTTATCAGGTGGCTGTTTCAATAGGAGTGCTTGTTAGCTGCTCGTTTTTATACTGATAATTCCAGTAATGTTTTCTCAAGAGCCTTATTGAATTCATCCGGTTGTTCCAGCATCGGATAATGGCCGGTTCCTTTTATGGTTACATAATCATAATCCCGGAAATATTTCTTATTGCTATCCGGATTTGTCGGAGTATAATCAGAATTAATACCTCTTACAGGAATTTGTACAAGTTTTGCAGTTTCTCGAATATCCTCCTTATATAAAGGCTCCAGGACCTTAACGGCCAACTCCGGATCATACATTAGAAATTCACTTTGGAGTTGTTTCTGAATTGGGACAGGTGTGGTTTTTGCAAACAAATACTGGGGCATCATATTCTCAACTGCTGATTTAAAATCCTTTCTGTACGGAATGAACATAAACTGTTCCGCCTGGGAATAACTGATAGGCTGATCGAGGTCTTTAAGTGTATCAACAAGAATTAAAGCTTTTACCACCTGTATGTATAAAGATGCTTTAAGTACGTATGCTCCTGACATTGAATGACCCACCAATATAGCTTTCTTTGAATTTTCCTGATCAACAACAGCTTTTATATCTGCTGCATATTGTTTGGATGACCAGTTTTTTCTTGATTTATCGGATTGGCCGTGACCTGGCAGATCTATCAGTACAACAGTATATTTATCAGCAAAATATTTCTGCTGCGTATTCCACCACGCAATATTACCGAGCCACCCATGTACAAAAACAATTGCAGTTGTCCCAGTGCCAGTGACCTGATAATGAATGCTTAAGCCATCAGATGACATTACATATTTATCCATATTTTTAAGGATTGATGCCTTTCATAAGTAAAAACCTGTTTAAAATCGGATTCAACATTATTATTTGTATTTCATGTAGCCCTGTAAGGGCGAAATCTTTGTAGATAACATTCTATCAACATTTAACACGAGCGCTGTAGGTGCGAAATCATGTTCTCAACAATTGCGATTTCGCCCCGATGGGGCTCTGATTGTGCCATCATAAACACTTGCTACAAAGATACCGCCCCTCCGGGGCTGATTATTCCATCGAATTTCATCAGGTTAAATTAGTACAGGGTAATTTTAAACAGGTTCTAAGTTTTTCGATCTGTTGTCAAAAGTAAACAATTAACTGCACAGAGCGGCCAACAACCTGAGGCACTGAAGGCCTGTCATTATCCCATTTGCTCCAACAATACACCAATAGCAATTGCATTATTCACCACATGGAAGATAATACCCGGCAATAATCCGTCGGACTTCTTTCTCAGGATACCTGTTATAAAACCGAAAACGAAAAATAAGGGAAACATGAACAGACTCATGTGTATCGTGGCAAATAAAGTGGATTGTATGGTATTTGCCAAATTAAAATTCAAATATTTGTGACAGGAATCCAATACTACTCCTCTGAAAATAATTTCTTCATATAGCGGTCCTATAAGGCATATGAAAATGATTCCAATAATTTTTCCATGTGTGGCGATAAGCGCCTCAAGATCTTCCCTCGACGACATCATCAAATGAGGTATACGGGCTATTTCATCCACGCTGAGACCCAGTTTCATGCCTGTTGTGATATAAATAGTACTGATCACTTTAAATACCAATAATGCTATAAGTGGCAGGAAAATATTTTTAGG
>DATAEX010000362.1:0-2672 GCA_036257765.1 Bacteroidales bacterium | reverse complement strand
CAACCCTGGATCATTTATGGAATAATGAAAACCAGTGAATCGGTCACGCCCATGCCCGGAATCCAGTACTCTTTCATACTGGTAACATTCATTTATATCTGTCTGTCGCTGATTGTTTTCTGGCTCATGAAACGTCAGGTCAATTCACTGCACGCTGAACCTCAATCTGTTGATCAAAATGACTGAAGCGGTAATAATTGTTCTGGGAATATCTTTACTCTTATATGTGGTACTGGGAGGAGCTGATTTTGGAGCCGGTATCGTCGAAATGGCTGTCGGGAAAAAAGGAGCCGGTACCGTTTCCAAAGCCATTGCACCGGTATGGGAGGCTAATCATATCTGGATCATACTTGCTGTTGTAATTCTATTCAATGGTTTTCCCCTTGCTTACACAGTAATGAGTACTTACCTGCATATTCCTTTGCTACTGGCTCTGATTGGCATTATTATAAGGGGGACTGCATTTTCATTCAGATATTATGATATTACAGGAGGAAATGTGTATAACTATTATTCATGGTTTTTCAGAATATCGAGCATACTCACTCCTTTTTTCCTGGGAATGATTCTTGGATCAATAATCATGGGAGGTATACCTTCCTCAACCGAAGGTAGTTTCAGTGATGTATTTATTAAACCCTGGTTAAATGCGTTCACATTTTCAACAGGGATATTTCTTACGCTCCTGTTTGGATGGATAGCGTCGGTTTACCTGATAGGAGAAGCCAAAGATGATGTTTTTCATGCTTTCTCACGGATAACTTACATATTTCTCGTTTTACTGGTTTTAAGCGGAGGACTGGTTTTTATGGTTGCAGAATTACTGGATACCGGATTTCTAAGGAAATTCCTCAGCTCTCCTATCAGCATCGGTTGCGTTATTGCGGCAACTGTTTTAGTTCCTTTTCTTATAAAGAGTATTTCAGGACGAAGTATATCTTATACAAGGTTGCTTGCAGGAGCAATAACCGCCTGCATTATGGTGGGATGGTTTGCAGTCCAGTTCCCGGTGATGATATACCGGGCCGGAGGAGACCATTTGACAATTTGGAACAGCCAGGCACCCCGGGCCACGATGTATTACCTGATGATTGCTCTGATAGCCGGGGTTTTAATAATCCTTCCAGCCTTTGCCTATTTATTCAGAGTTTTCAAATTCAGCGATGAAAGCAAAACAACCGGTACTTATTAGCTGACACCTTCGGAGTCAGAAAGCTCTTAATCACAAGTTCAACTAATATTATTACTGATTGTTATAATCGTTAAATATTGAATTCATGGCTATAAGCAAAGTATGGATTATTGAGGGTTGTATTTCCTGCGGGTTATGTTCGGGGATATGTCCTGATGTGTTTGAACTGGAAGATGTTGCTGTTGTCAGGCCAGAAGCCAATTATGCGGATAATGAGGCCGGCATTAAGGAATCTGCAGACAGCTGCCCTGTAGAAGTAATTAAGTATGATTAAAAATTTGTGTTATGGAAGTCCTGACAAAAACTGAAGTTGAAACACACGTTCAGCAAAATCTGAAAAACTGGGTATTGACTGAATCGTCCATTAACAGAGAATTCAGCTTCAAAAACTTTGTTGAAGCTTTTTCATTTATGACTGCTGTGGCGTTTCAGGCTGAAAAAATGGACCATCACCCCGAATGGACCAATGTCTATAACAAAGTAATTATTAAGCTGAGTACGCATAAGCCCAAAGGCATTACCCGGAATGATCTCGACCTGGCTGCAAAAATTGATTCAATCTTTGATAAATCCGGGAAATCCTCTGGCTGATTTGCTTACAAAGCCTCAATAACACCGCAGGCAAGTCTTCCGCCGGCATTACCGGATGGTTGTGTTTTCAGATCATCTTCATTGGCATGGACAATGACCGATTTACCCACAACAGAACCGTTTCCCTCAAGTGTCATAGTCTTATCCACATATTCAAGACGACCTTTTCCGCTTTCATCCACCTCTATATTGCCCATATCACCTGAGTGACGATTTTCAGCATCAGGAGCTCCATGATTTTTTGAATGAGGATTGAAATGGTTTCCGGCTGAACTGCCGTCAGGTGATGAGCAATCACCGAATTCATGAATATGAATACCGTGTTTCCCCTTTGTTAATCCCTGAACGTCAGCTACTATACGTACTCCTTCATCTTCAAGGGCAAATGTAACTGTGCCTGAAACCGTGCTTCCCTGTGTAGGATTCAACGTACAAATGGCCCGCTGAACTTTAGCCTGGGCATTTATAGTTACTAAAGAAGCTGATAAAAACAGAACTACTAATATTGCAAATGATTTTTTCATAACCGTTTGTTTAAATATGAATATACATTCTCAAAACAAACGGATTACTGAAAAAGTTTAAATGGTTGCATCATCAACCGATTGGTATTGGAATCAAGATTTGATGCTCAGGTAATTCGGCTTATTTAATCATGTTAATAGTCACTTCATTTTGACGGTTTATTGTACCGTTTTGAAAATCCGATAAATTCTGTAAAGTTGTTTGTGCTATCTGATTGAGTGCATTATCGGTAAAATAAGCCTGGTGCGCTGTCACAAGAACATTGGGGAAGGTCATCAAACGGGAAATTTTATCATCTGTAATTATTATTTCCGAGAGGTCCTTGAAAAACAGTTTCTCCTCCTGTTCATAAACATCAATCCCT
>DATAEX010000353.1:0-14038 GCA_036257765.1 Bacteroidales bacterium | reverse complement strand
GAATTTACGAAAAGTTTTGCCGAAGGATTTCATTATACTTTCCGGACGGTGCCTATCAGGGTACTTATAATGATACTGGCAGTGCTTAGCCTGTTCGGCTTTCCTTTTATTGTTCTTTTACCCGCCTATGCAAAAGAAATGCTGCAGGGCGGTAGTGAAACCCTGGGTTTTCTAATGTCGGGACTTGGTGCCGGTGCTTTAACAGGAGCAATTATTATGGCAGCCCGGAAAACTATAATGGGACTGGGAAAAGTAATCACGATAAATGTGATTATTCTTGGATTATCAGTGATAATTGCATCATTTAGTCCGCATTTAGCCTTTTCACTTTTCTTCTTTTACTTTGGCGGTATCTCCATGATCCTTTCCCTCGCTGCGATAAATACAATGATTCAATCGCTTGCCGATGAAGATAAAAGAGGCCGTGTAATGAGCTTTTATGCAATGGCTCTTATGGGAACCATGCCAATAGGAAATCTTATTGGCGGGACTGTGGCAAGTGCCATAGGCATAAGAAACACCATGATAATAGGAGGTATAATTACTGTCGTATCCGCTTTCTGGTTCGAACATAACAGGAGATCAATGCGAAGTACCGTCAGGACTATTTACAGGGACAAAGGAATTGTAACAACTTTGCCTGACGAAGTTCCTGACAAAGCCTACCCGGTAGCTAATTAGCAGGTGCTATTGCAAGCCCCACAAAGGAATCAGCTGTTCCGTAATACAGAAACCATTGATTTTTAAAAAATACAAGGCCTTCAGAAAAGACCGTTCCTGATTTATACTGGCCGGTGACTTCATGCGGAAGATCCGGTTTCAGCAAGCATGAATCCGTACGCGAAACTACCTTTTCCAGATCATCATTAGAGAAGATTACCCGCCCTACCGAGTAAGTTCCTCTCGGAAGCGCAGGATCAGCATTTGCTTCCTCCGAATTTTTACCATTGTAATACAACACTATACCTTCACTGGTCACGATTGCAGGAGGTCCGCATTCCGTCAGCCGGGAATCGAATTTTCCGTTTCTGGGACTGATAAGCCGCTTAAGTTCATTGTTACTGTCAAGCACAGGATACCAGTCATACAGGTTTTCGGACCATGCCAGATTTACAAATTCCTCACCCCAGTACATCCAGTATTTTCCTTTAATTTTAGCAGCAACAAGCTTATTTCCGATCAACCGGGTTATTATTGATCCCGATTTCGACCAGTGATCAGCAAATCTTCCTTTATAAGCAGCTCTAAAAGCAGGGCCTTTCTTTTCCCATGAATACAAATCTTTGGAAATTGCTATGCTTAGACGGGCTATCTTATAATCCCAGGATGTGTAAGCCATTATGTACATGCTGTCATTTACCTGTACAACCCTGGGATCCTCGCAACCACCCGGATTATCATAAATACTGAAATCATCCTGCTCAGGATATAGCACCGGTTCCGGATGTTTTGTAAAGTTTATTCCATCAGTGCTGAAAGCCAAACCAATCCTGGAGGTCCTTCCGCCCAGAATTGCAGCAGGGTTGTCCTCAGCCCTGTAAAGAACAAATATCTTATCATCCCTGATAACAGCTGCAGGATTAAATAAATCGGCTTTCTGCCAGTTTACCGTTTCTTCTTTCATGGGGCAATAGAACACAAAAGACGAATCGGGTGAGAGTACAGGATTCACACTTGTCTTTTTAAACTCAAGCTTTGCCGCGTTATTCTCTGGTTTGTCCGAACAACCGGCAATTATAAAAAATCCCAGGATTAGAATATGTTTCATTAATTCCGATTTTATTAATAAAGTTAGGCATTTATCCATCTTTGATATTATCTTAGTTGCAGGATATTGAATATGGAGTTTATCAGAAATATTTTTACTGGTGCCGATACGGCAACAGCAATTCTTTTTATAAGCATTACAGCATTTACAGGACTGCTCTTAGGTAAAATAAAATTCAGAAATATTAAGCTCGGAATTGCAGGAGTTCTTTTTTCCGGATTATTTATAGGCCATCTTGGCGCTAAAGCTAATCCCGAAGTATTGCATTTTATCAGGGAATTTGGACTGATTCTTTTTGTATATGCTATCGGAATAGATGTTGGCCCAAGGTTTTTCAACTCATTTCGAAGTGAAGGTATTAAACTCAATCTTTTTGCATTCGGGATAGTATTTGGAGGATTCGTAATAGCCTGGTTATTTCACAGATTTGGCGGCATATCATCCGCGGTAATGGCAGGTATAATGAGTGGTGCGGTAACCAATACACCAGGCCTTGGCGCTGCACAACAGATTCTCACCGATATGGGCAATACCGATCAGGCTGCAGTAGCCGGAATGGGCTATGCGCTTGCCTATCCGTTCGGTGTTGTAGGAATTATTCTTTCAATGGTACTCTTGAGGGTGATCTTCAGAATTAAAATCGGAAATGAGGTCACTGATTACAAAAATTCCTTTCAAACTTTGAGGCAGAAGCTCGAAAGTGTTGAAATATCGATTACGAATCCTAATCTTTTCGGACAGAAAATCAGTTATATAAAAGAGTTTATTGATAAGGAACTGGTTATATCACGGATTCTTCGAAACGGCAGTTACCTTGTAGCAACAGAAGATCTTAAGCTTGGCGAAGGTGATGTCATCATTGGAGTGTCTGCTTTACAGTACATTAAAAATCTCCGGATGAAAATTGGAAAGGTAAAAATTTCCGAAAAGAAAGAAATTTCAGGAGATCTGGCCATGTTCCATGTACTCGTTACTAACAGAAAATATGCCGGGAAAACAATACAGCAAATTGGTATATACAGGCGTTATGAAGCCAATATTACAAGAATATTCAGGGCAGGAACAGAAATTCTGCCGACCCGAAGCTCGACTGTGGAGTTTGGCGATACAGTAAGAATTGTTGGAAAAAGGGAATTACTCCCCGAAATAAGAAACGAATTGGGAAATTCAGTAGACGAGCTGGCACATCCTAATACCATTCCTATTTTTACCGGCATTGCACTTGGAGTTATTATAGGAAGCGTTCCTCTGTTTATTCCCGGTCTGCCTGCTCCGGCCAAGCTGGGACTGGCCGGCGGACCGTTGATTATTGCAATTCTTCTCGGTAACCAGAGGCGTTATAAGAATTTTGATTTTTATATGACCCCCGGTGCAAATATGATGCTCAGGGAATTGGGAATAATACTATTCCTTAGTTGTGTGGGGCTTTCATCAGGAGGAAATTTTGTAAAAACATTTGCAGGAGGCGGGTACATGTGGATGATTTACGGAGCTGTAATAACCCTGGTACCGATACTTGTTGCGGGTATTATTGCACGGTTGCTTAAATATAATTACCTGAAAATTTGTGGTATTATCTCCGGAGCGATGACCGATCCGCCAGCGCTGGAATTCGCAAATAGCCTTGCCCCGGTTCATGCCCAATCCACTTCGTATGCTACGGTTTACCCGCTTACTATGTTTCTGAGAATACTGGCAGCTCAAACCCTGATTTTAATTACTTTATAGTTAAAATTCATAGCTATATCAAAATACGCCCTTAGCAGGTGAAGATTTTAGTACTTTTACCCGGCCGTTTATTTGTTACAGTTAATATAAATCCAATTCCCTAAAATCTGATTTATGGACAAGGTTTCGATTGTTTACCCGGAATACATGGGGAAGAACTTCATTCCTAAAGAATTTCTTCCTGAAGGAAAAGACGAATACTATCTTAGAAATGCCCAATCGGGCAAACCCCGGAATGAATGGAGAAACCTTCGTTCTGACGAGGTTGAGCGTCTGGTGAAAAACGACAATACATCGGATGGTTGGGACAATATCCTGGTTACAGAGGAGTTTGATCCGGACCAGATAAAAAATACCCGTTTTTTCGGTCTTGTAAGAATCGGTAGATTACGGAATGTTTTCCTGCAGCATCACGATCTTAAAGTTCCCACGGGAATAACAAACAGCCTGATCATTGCCAGTGATATCGGCGATGATGTGGCTATTCATGAGGTTCACTACCTGTCGCATTATATCATAGGCGACCGGAATATACTGTTTAATATTCATGAAATGAATACTACCGATCATGCTAAGTTCGGTAATGGGATAATAAAAGAAGGGGAACCGGAAAACGTAAGGACATGGCTTGATATAATGAATGAAACAGGTTGCCGGAAAGTTCTGCCTTTTGACGGTATGATCACAGCAGATGCCTTTTTATGGGCAAAATACCGCGATGATCAGGCTTTACAGAAAAATCTTTTGCAGATTACTCAGCATACATTCGACAACAGGCGTGGATACTATGGAGTTACAGGTGAACAATGCGTTATTAAAAATTCGTTGATTCTGAAAGATGTGAAAATAGGCACCAACTGCTATATCAAAGGAGCCAATAAACTGAAAAATCTCACAATTAATTCATCAGCTGAAGAACCTACACAGATTGGAGAAGGAGTGGAACTGGTCAATGGAATTATAGGATATGGCTGTCATATTTTTTATGGATGCAAAGCAGTTAAGTTCATTCTGGGATGCAATTCAAACCTGAAATACGGAGCAAGACTAATCAATTCTTTCCTTGGTGATAATTCCACAATCTCATGCTGCGAAGTTTTGAATAATCTGATATTTCCTGCCCATGAGCAGCACCATAATAATTCATTCCTGATCGCCTCGGTGGTAATGGGACAAAGCAACATGGCAGCAGGTGCTACTATCGGTTCAAATCATAACAGCAGGGCAAATGATAATGAAATTCAGGCAGGCCGTGGATTCTGGCCGGGCCTTTGTACCAGTGTCAAACATTCCTGCCGTTTTGCTTCTTTCACACTACTTTCAAAAGCCGACTACCCGGCAGAAATGAATATCCCTTTGCCATTTTCACTTCTCAACAATAATGTAAATAAAGACCGGCTTGAGGTGATGCCTGCTTACTGGTGGATGTATAATATGTATGCACTTGCCCGAAATACCTGGAAATTTGTGAATCGTGACACACGGATAAGCAAAGTTCAGCATATTGAATTCGATGCCCTTGCACCTGACACAATGGAAGAAGTGATCCATGCCATGAATCTCATGGAGGTTTGGACTGCCAAAGCCTATCTGCGTAAAAACGACATGCCGGAGAATTCAAATAAACCTGATAAACTGGCTGAATTGGGCAGGAAACTTCTTTCCGGTGAAGAAAAGATAGTGGCAGAACTTGAAGTGTTGGGGGAAAACATGGAGAATACAAGGCGTAAAACTGCAATTATGAAACCTTACAATGCTTATAAGGCATATCACGATATGCTTTTACATTATAGTGTCAACAACCTTCTTGCCTATCTTAAAGAAAATTCGAATTCATCCCTGTCATCCATGCATAATGACCTTAAAGGAAAACGCAGGAAGAACTGGGTAAATCTGGGAGGACAAATTATGCTTGAAGAAGATCTTGAAAAACTTAGAAAAGATATCGGATCAGGTAAGCTGACCTCATGGAAACAGATCCATAAGCGATATGATACCCTGTGGGAAAAATATAAAACAGATAAGAAAAAACATGCCTACGCAACCTTACTTGAAATAACAGGCATGGAATATATCAATGCCGATGCATGGAAGAAATTACTTAAAGAAGCTGAACGTATCCAGCAGTATGTTTGTGATCAGGTATATATTTCCCGAAAGAAGGATTATGACAATCCCTATCGGCAGGCAACTTTCCGCAACCAGGAAGAAATGACAGCCGCCATCGGAACTGTTGACGATAATTCATTTATCATCCAGGTAAAAAAAGAAACTGAAGAATATAAAAAATCTCTTAAGCAGGCTTTGTCATATGTTTGAGTTCAATAGTATTATATTTGCTAACAGACTAATAGACTAACAGACTAATTTTATGAACTTATCAAACCCCGACTATTCAAAGTACGCCCTGGTCAAGGAAATGATGCAGACAGCCGATGTTGTCAGGAATTTTAATCCCGACCGCACCAAAGCTGTTTCAGCTAAAATAAAATCCGCCGGAAAGCTGTTGCTTACCGGTGAAGGGTCAAGTCGCATTCTCCCTGCCAAAAATGCGATTCGTAAGGCCCTCCGGTGGGGAACCGATATGGCAATTTTCACAGACGGATCACGCCAGGCCTCACAGTACGATCTTTCGAAATTTGCTGTCTTTTGTGCTTCCAATTCCGGGAAGACCAAAGAAATCATTGAACTGGCTATAAAACTTCAGGAAGAGGGAAATATGAACCGGTTTGCCCTTACTGCAAATTATGACACACCCCTTGAAAAGGTGTGTACCGAAACATATGTTCTGGAATGCGGCTGGGAAAAAGCCGTCGCTGCAACCAAGAGCGTAGTCGAACAGACCCTGTTCTATGAATCCATTCTCTGGAATATTATGGGCATTGGTATGCGTGAACATTTGAGCAGACTTTCTGCTGCTATGGAAAAGGCAATGAAGCTGCCAATTGACCCGAAGATAATTGATATGGTATTGAAAGCGGAAACTATCTATTTTGCTGGGTATAATGACGGAGTAGCCGAGGAGCTAACTTTAAAAACCAATGAAATCGCACACCGCAAATCGGATTTTCTGGAAGGAACTTATGCAGCACACGGTATTGAAGAGGTGCTGAAAAAGAACGACATTGTGTTTATCGTTGATCCTATTGATATTGAGATTCCCAAATTTGATGAAGTACTTGTAAAAGGCGTTGGCCTTAATGTAGTAGCCATTGCCGATCGTGACACGCCTTTTACAACTATAAAAGTGCCTTCGGCGGGCGACATGACACCTTATGTTTACCTGGCCGCCGGCTGGAACCTGCTGGTTGAAATCGGCCTCGGCACCGGAATCGATCTCGATAAGGCAGAGCGCGCCCGTAAAGTAGGAAATCTTTTTACCGGGAAGTAAAGTCATGCAGCATCAGTACCTTGGCACCCCTGATATTTCTCCGTTTGATATCGAGGATAGCGGTATTGGCCTGTTCAAAGGGGTATAACTGCACTTCAGGCCGGAAAGGCATGGCAGCCGCCATGCTGATAAATTCCGTAACATCATTTCTGGTGACATTGGCAACGCTTTTGATTTCTTTTTCCATCCACAGGTGTTTAGAATAGTTGAGCTCTTGCAGCAAATGTTGATCAGCTTCCTCTTTCCGGATGGCATTTATCACGAGCCTGCCTCCCGGCTTCAGGCATCTTAACGCTTCTACCACCGGCCCCCATACCGGCGTTGTATCGATAATGCAATTCAGCTCAACGGGTGGATCCGACATGAAATCACCTGCCCAATCGCATCCCAGTTCAAGGGCGAACTTTCTTTCACTTTCATGCCGGGCAAACACGTACATGGCAGAGCGCGGATAGATGAATTGCACCAGCTTAACCATCAGATGTGCCGAAGCACCGAAACCGGTAAAACCCAGACTGTCGCCGTCGCGAATGTTTCCAAGAGTGAGAGAGCGGTAGCCGATTGCTCCTGCGCAAAGCAGGGGAGCGGCTTCCGCATCTGAAAATATTTCCGGAATGGGATAAACATAGTCTTCTCTGGCCACCATATATTCTGCATAACCGCCATGAACATCCCTGCCGGTTGCCATGAAATCTCTGCAAAGGTTTTCCCGATGGGAAAGGCAATATTCGCAATGTCCACAGGCAGCATAAATCCAGGCAACTCCCACCCGGTCACCCTCATGGATATCCGTCCGTTTTCCACGGTGCTTTTCAACCACGCCGATTACCTGGTGCCCGGGGATAACCGGATAAACCGGCGGAGGTGTCCGGCCTTCGATTTCATCTATTTCCGTATGGCATATACCGCAAGCCTTGATTCTTAAGAGGATCTCGCCCTCACCAGGTTCCGGAACAGGCATTTCAATCCGCTTAAGCGGAGCCGTTTCAGTTTCCAGGTTACACCTTCGGTCAATTATCCAGGCTTTCATAGATAGTCAATTAGTCTTTCACTCATACCTCAACGCATCAACCGGATTACTGTCAGCGATCCGGTTTATTTGTAAATATACTGTTACAAGCGCTACTATAAGCGCTATGAGGCAGGCTCCTGCCATTACAAAAGCATCCTGCTTTACATGGTAAGCAAAAGTGTTCAGCCATTCTTTCAGAAGAATATATGAAAGCGGCATGGCAATGAAACCTGAAAGAATAACCAGTATAAAGAATTCGCGGGAAGTCCGCATGACTATACCCTTTGTTGTGTCTCCGAGAGTTTTTCTTATTCCGATCTCCTTCATCCTCAATTGAGCAATGAATGCTGACAGACCCAGCAGACCTATACATGCTATAAATATCGCCAGCACCGCCAGGTAAACGAATGTACGCCCCAGCCTTTTTTCACTATTATACATATTTTGGTACTGCTCGTCAAGAAAGGTGTATTCAAACAGAAAATCCGGGCTCAGCTTATTCCAAACCGATTCAATGTATTGGATGGTTTCAGCCAGGTTTCGATTGTCGATCCGGATACTTGCAGTTGAAAGCCAATCTTTTCTTAGCCCCATGATTAATGGACCTATCGGACTATGGAGTGAACGGTAATGAAAATCCCTTATAACACCCAATACTTCAAACCGGCGATCGCCTGTGCCTATCCATTTGCCTGTGGCCGGGTACTGCAGGCCGAAATACTGCATAGCCTCCTCATTAATTATTACTTTACCCGAATCAGAGGGAGTATCTTGCCTGAAACTTCTGCCGTCGGCCATCTCCAACCCCATCAATGGAATAAACTCAGTATCTGTTCCTAAATAGGTATAAGGTTTGTTTTCCTGTTCCACTTCAATGTTTTCCTGCCAGCCCACATTATCAAGCGATTGAGTGCTCAATGAAAAACCCTTTATAGAAGAATTGACCATAAGCATTTCTTTAAACGCACTCCGGTGCATATTCAATGAACTGTTCATGTGTAACAGAATGATGTTTTCCTTATTAAAGCCAACATCTTTGTTCCGGAAGTAATTCAGCTGCCTGTAAACCGTAAATGTGGCAATGATCAGAATTATTGAAATGGTGAACTGCAAAACAATAAGCGCTCTTCGGAAGAAAAGCGATTCCTTACCCCTCGTTTTCACTCCTTTTATTGTGACTACAGCATTAAAATGCGTCAGGTAAAAAGCAGGATAAAGTCCTGCGATAACACCGATTACGACAGGCAGTAAAAGGATCAGCAATGCCAGCCATCCCCATCCCAGTGTAAGCAGGGTCAGATCACGCTGTACAAGGTTGTTGAATACAGGCCTCAAAATCTCCATGACGATGAGAGCAAAAAAGGTAGCCAGGAATGCATAAATAACCGATTCCCCCAGGAATTGTGTAATAAGATTATGTTTTTCGGCACCGGTAATTTTACGCACACCAATCTCTCTTGATCGGGTGGATGCTTTGGCAATGGCCAGATTTATGAAATTTACGCATGCAATAATAAGAATAAACACGGCGACGAGCAGGTAAATCATCAACATAGGCTTACTGGCCTTTGTCAGGGAAAAGTCGTTTTTTACCTGAGTGTAATAGATTTCCTTCAACGGCCGAAGTGAAAACTCAGGAGGATTATCCTCCCAAAAGACCCGCCCGGTATAATACTTATTGATTTTTGAAGTCAGAACCTGCGGATCTCCATTTTCCTGTAATCTGAAATACGTGTAATAATTCCATGAACCATACTGATTTAGAAAATCCGGATAATCATAGAATTGTTTCAGCGTCCGGAAAGGCGCAATAGCGTTTATATTCAGGTGGAATCGCGAAACATCTTCGATGATACCGGTTACGGTCAGCATCACCTTGTTATTCAGCAAAAATGTTTTATCAACAGGATCTTCGTCGCCAAATAATCGTTTGGCTGTTGATTCTGTCAGAATAATGGAATTTGGAGTTTGTAAACTTTCTTCAGGATCGCCCTTTAGAAATCGGAATGAAAAGATATTAAAGAATCCTGAATCCGCATAAACCAGGTTTTTCAAGGTGATCAGTCGATCATCAATCTTTAGGGTTACATTACCGCCTTCCCAGCAGGAAACCCTGGCACCGGTAACTACTTCCGGAAATTCATCGGATATTTCAGGTCCGTACGCTGTACCGGTAAGCGCCCAGTCGGGCATTTCGAGTCTGTAAATCGACTGGTAATGCTCGTTGAACCGGTCAAACGTAAGTTCGTGCCTGACATAAGTGAAAACAAGTCCGAACACGGCTACACCAAGCGTAAGCCCGACAATAATTATGATTGAGAAATACTTGTGACGAAGAATATTTCTTATTGCAGTGAGAAGATAATTTTGAATCATGTGATGAAAGGGTAATATTTAGCTTAAAAAGTACTTATCACTATTAATGCCAAACGTGCCTTTTGAACTGATCTAATGAATGTTAGTGAATTTAATTGTTTTATGAAACTGTGCTCATTTGAAACAACAATTGTTCGTTTACGGACAATGAAAATTATTTTCTCATCGCCACACTATTTATTTCCACGGGCTCCACTCCAGTGTCATCCGATCACGGGTCCGGCTTTTACCTGTGGTGTTATTCTTTTGGAAATAACTGATCCCGTCTTTTTCAAAGGTCGTTGTAATGGTCTCGACCGGGAATTTTGCTCCGGGTTCGGGGTGATAGATCATACAGAGTGACTGAAAAATCAGGCCTTTCGACTTATCAACATAGCAACTGACATTTCCTTCCTTGTTAAGTTCGATCGTTCTTTCCCATCCTTCAGTGTTTGCAGCATTGATAAATGAAATGCCTGAAAGTTCCCCTGTATTGTTGAAAGTAAAAGTATACGTGCCGTCAGAATACTGATTTACAGGATCATTCTTTCGCAATAACTTGATTTCATCTCCGCTCTTTTCGAAAGTGTAATTTATTATGCTGCATACCTTGTTTCTTTCATAGGCTTTCCAGCGTTCGCAAAATCTCACAAGCTGCAACGATGTGTAATCACCGTGGTTGTCGTACCGGTATTGTTTTACCTGAACGGCATTTGTGAAAAGATGCGGGCCTCTTTGATTTCCGGCTGTCAGGCTGTGAAAAATAACATAACTCTTGATCCTTGCTATGCGACCGGCAGCATCGTAGAACACCGAATCGACAGGATTTTTATAAAAGCTTCCGTTTCCGTTTTTCTGAATAACAGCCGGGTGATGTATGATCAGCAAATCTCTTGATTTTTTCTCAAACGATGCTTTAAACTGCGGCGTATGGATCGAATTTATTAAGACATCCCGGCTATCTTTATCAATCCGTATTGACTTTCCTGATAAAATCACCTTTGTTTTCCACGGACAATAAGGATCGCGCACTCCAAAAGGCAATGAAGAATAAATAAAATCACTGAGCATGGAATCCCCGATCACGGCGATCGGATCGAATTTCATGATAATTTTCTCATCATTTGCCGTAGAATACGCTTCAAGCAGACTTTGCAATTCATTTTTCAGAAAATCGACCGAATCTTTGATCTTTTGTCTTCTGATCAGAGAATCTCTTACAAAGATTTCCCTGGCAAGGATGGAATCTTTTACAAACTGTTCCCGGGCCTGAATAGAATCTTGTATGAACCGGGCCCTTTCAGGAGAGATGACGGAAGAATCTGTCCTATTCTCAGGGTGCCGGATAGTATCCTGTAATTCCGTTCCGTAAGGCCTGTAAATATTCCTGTTGCGGAGCGTATCGGTCTCCTGTCCGAACAATTTAGTTATAATGGCACATGCAATTATGAGTAGCCAATATCTCAGGCTTATTATTTTAGTCATGCAATCTGGGACATTTGGGACATTTGGGACACTTAAGACATTAAACTTCAAACGCTGAACTTCAAACGCGAGCTTCAAACGCAGAAGGCTTCAAACGCAGAAGGCTTCAAACGCAGAAGGCTTCAAACGCCGAAGGCTTCAAACGCGAAGCTTCAAACTATATAACTTCCAGCAACCTCCATTCCGGCAATTTCGGGAATGCTCCATGTGGATGGCTCTGATACCAGAAACAAACCGATGAAATATCGGATTGCTGCGGCAGGTATCTTCCTCCCTGATGCCAGCCAAGGTCCTGAATGGTGATCCTCAGATCTTTTTCAAATCGAATGGGATCGTTAATGTGCCAGCGGTAAAGACCGAAACGTTGCTGCGATTTGTAGGTTCCGTCAGGCCTTATTACCTGTACCAGGCCTGAATAAGGGGTACAGAACTCCGTATATTTTCCTCCGCGGTCAAAATTATAAGAGCCGCAGAAATAGTCTTCTGTCCCCGTCCCACAAATAGTCGGGAATTTGCTATCGCCATCCAGATAGAATTTGATCTCTCCTTCGCCCCACCAGCCATTGTTATTGACACCCCATGCAAGGTAAACCCCTACAAACTGTCCTTTTCCTTTTACATTATCGACAATAGTGTAAACTGAGGTTTCATTGGGATTCGACCTGCGGTATTGGGCATGAAAATAGGCTGCATCATCAGGAACATCAGTCAGGGTGTAATCAATTTGATAATACAATGTCATGGGCTCAGCCTCATTGATATTCTCCATGGTTATTTTACACTTTTTTCTGAATGGCATTGTCCAGTAGCAGTTAAAAGCACTACCCGGATTAACACATACGGCAAGAGATGTCAATGGGGCATATTCATTCCATCCCATGCAGAAAAAATCGGCTATCGGACACTCCACCGAAGGTTCGGTTTCATCATCCCAATATATCCGGATTATTGTAAATCTCCAGACACCTGTGGGTGTCATCCAGATATGCTGAATGGCGCCTTCACCGGTTATTTCAGCAATGGTAACGGTTTCACCGGACTTGATCCTAATGTATGGGTTCACCTTCCAGCCCTGACCAAGATCCCGTGCTGCATTCGAGGCATTGGCCACATTGGGTTTATCTTTATCCTCAGGTGAAGCCATTCCTCCTTTGCCTTTTTCTCCAGTGAAATTTTCGGGACTGATTGAACGTGACTGCGCATTCGATAACCTGTAAAGGTTACTCATATTGTTATCCAGACCGTTATGCATGCTCTGCGAAAAGGAAAGAAACGGAAGCAGGCAGAAACAGGCAAGATAAATCAACTTTTTGTTCATATATTCAAGTTTAAAAGTTAAAATTCCGGAATAAAGGATCAGAACCTGTACTAAAAATAAGTAATATTATTCCACTAAAAAAATATCACAGCCATGAAAAGAAATATCCTGACCGGCATAGCATGCCTGGCATTCCTGTTAACATGCTGTACCGGTGAAAGAAAGCAAATAGCCGGTCATGAATTTAATGGTGTTTATACGGGAGAATATCTTAACCGGATTGCATTCCCGATGGGAGGAATCGGCGCAGGGATGATTTGTCTGGATGGCAATGGGGCTTTTTCGAGTGTTTCGGTTCGAAATAAACCGGATGTTTTTAACAACCCGTTTATGTTTGCCGCTCTCTCCGTCAAAGGGCAGGATAACGCTTCAAGGATACTTGAAGGACCCGTTCAGTCATGGAAAATATTTGGTACTCCCGGAACAGCCAATGGATCCGATTTGTACGGATGTCCAAGGTATGAATCGGCATCTTTTATTTCCCGGTTTCCATTTGCTACGGTTGAACTAACGGATACAAAGATGCCGGTTAAAGTTACAATATCCGGCTGGAGTCCTTTCATTCCGGGCGATGCCGATAATTCCGGGCTTCCGGTTGGCGGCGTTGAATATACTTTGAACAATACAACACGAGATCCAATTGAAGCAGTTTTTTCTTTCCATTCCGAGAATTTCATGCGGATTGAGAATCCGAGTGATTTTGGCGGTAATTATGCCGGTAAAGATTCCATTATGTCTATTGACAACGGTTTTATACTTGAACAATCCTGCTTGCCGGATAAACCGCACTATAAAGGAGAATTTGCCATTATGACCGATGAAAGCAATGCCATAGTGGATTATTGTTGGTTCAGGGGCGGGTGGTTCGACGGAAGGACCAAACTTTGGAAAGATATTTCATTAGGCAATATGCCAGCTAATCCGGTATCAGGGAATTCAACCGGAGCCTCCCTATATGTACCCGTAAATCTCGGACCGGGA
>DATAEX010000343.1:0-12989 GCA_036257765.1 Bacteroidales bacterium | reverse complement strand
GGACCGGAAACAGCAACGGAAAGGTTTTGAATATTTGTTGAGAAAATTACAGGATCCTGATTTATGCCGGCCAGATAGGAACTGATTCCCTTATCATTATTTAAACTGAATATCTTGTGTATTTTTGGTTTTCTTAAATCAAGACTTATCAGTAAGGTTTTTCGCCCTGCCATTGCCATAATTGCTGATAAATTAGCGGAACAAAATGTTTTTCCTTCACCGCTTATGGTAGATGAAATTGAAATGATCTTGTGCGTTTCGTTTTTCAGCAGGTATTGCAAATTAGCCCTGAGTGATCTGAACGATTCGGCCAATGCCGATTTAGGATTTTCAAACACAGGCAGATCATAGGATTTATCATTATGACCAATCGATCCGAGTATTGGAACTGAGGTTTCCTGTTCTATATCTTTCTTATCTACGATTTTATTATTGAAATATTCAATGAGTATGAGCAGCATCAGAGGCAGCAAACCCCCAAGTACGAGCGCCATCATATAGTTCATTGATGTTTTGGGCTTTATCATAACTGCATTTTCAGGCCTTGCCATATCGAGGAGCCTGTGATCGGAGGTGTTTGAAGCTTTTGTAATACCGGCTTCTGCTCTTTTTTCCAAAAGGAAAGTATAAATCTGATCGTTAATATTGAATTCCCTTTGAATATTTATCAATTGTCTTTCGGTTGCAGGAAGCTTTTGTATCTGGCCTTCCAGGTTATTGATTCTTCTTTGTAATTCAGCCATCGAAATCCTGTTTGATTCGATAAGATTATTCACAATTTCCACAATATCCATTCTGAGATTTTCGAGCTGCATGTTAATCATCGTTAACCTTGGATTGTTTTCATTTGAGCTGAACTGCAAATTTCGCCGCTCTGTGTTCAGAGTGTTGATCTGTGAAACAAGTGAATTAAGTAAAGCATCCTGAATTCCCATCACTGAGGGAGCAATTATATCAATATTATGCTTTTTCGAATCAATATAACTTTTAATGTATTCAAAATACCTTCCCTGTATGTCAATTTCTGCTTTTTCGGTATTTAACTGTTCCATCTGCTGGAACAATGCATTACCTTCCTGGCTTATATTAATTATGCGATTAGCCGATCGGAAATTCTGCAGTCTGACGCCGGCTATCTGTAATGAGTCAATGGTTTCTCTCAGCTGTTGATCAATGAATCTGATGGTATTTGACGAGGTGGTATTTTTTTCGTCAAGATTTGACTGAATATAAACCTGGGAAAGCTTATTCAGATAATCACATATCTGATCTTTATTAGGCCCGGTTAATGAAAGGGTAAGTATTGATCCTTTTTCATCATTTACCTCTACACTCAAGCCGGCCCGGTAACGGTTTACCAGGCCATTCTTATCATGAAGAATAAAATAATATTTGAGCGGGAAGTGATCAAGATTCTTGAGGCTTTCTGTAGTTCTGGGCAGTAAAGTAAAGTGGAAATTTTCATGTTCAAATACCTGTCCGAAATACATTACCTCCGACACCTGTATCTTATCATCAAGAGTGATCCTGTAAGTTGTAGGTGAAAGTATTGAAATAGTAACAGGATAATTATAAAGGTTGGGTTTTGAGGTATCGGGAATTACAATAAAAGGCGAACTGTTGTATAGTTTAGATTCTGCAATTCCTCTCCTGCCTACAGCAGTATATGTAATCGTGAAATCGAGTTTATCCAGAGCAGCGCTGGCCATTTTATAAGATTTCAGAACGGTTATTTCATTCTGAACCACAGCTTTTGTTCTCCTGTTACGGATATTAGTCATCTCCTCAATAACGCTCTCGATATCGCCCCGCGGGGTATTTTCATTGGCAATTATAACTGAACAGGTGGCTCTGTAGATATCTTCCGAGTAACGATTAATAAGATATGCAATTGTCAGAGCAAGGAAAATCGATAACGCAAACCACCACCAATTGTATAAAATCCGGTACAGATATTTCTTAATATCTATACTCTCTTCTTCGCGATAAATTTCAGGATATTGATCCATGTGAACTCCTGTGAATGAAACGTGTAAATATAGTAAAATAAAAATCCTATATTTGTTAAGCGTACTATTTGTAATGAAAAAACTCGTTGTTCTAACAGGCTCTGGAATCAGTTCAGAGAGCGGCCTCAAAACATTCAGGGACTCAGGGGGATTATGGGAAAACTACGATGTTATGGAAGTGGCCAGTTATGCCGGATGGATAAAGAATATGGAGCTCGTGCTTCAATTTTATAATGAGCGACGCGCCCAACTTGAAAAAGCAGTTCCAAATCACGCACATAAAGTACTGGTTGAGCTCGAAGAATACTTTGATGTGAAAATAATCACGCAGAACGTTGATAACCTGCATGAAAAAGCGGGTAGCCAAAATGTGTTGCATTTGCATGGAATTCTTACAAGGGCCCGAAGTACCGGAGATCCGGAATTAATTTATGAAATCGGTTATAAGCCGATTGGACCGGGTGATAAATGCGAAAAAGGTTTTCAATTAAGGCCTGATATCGTATGGTTTGGTGAGGCTGTTCCGGCAATTGAAAAAGCAGCTGTCATCACATCGGATGCCGATATTTTTGTTGTTATCGGCACCTCCATGGTAGTTTATCCTGCTGCAGGGCTGATCGATTATGTACCAAAAAATGCACCTGTATTTCTGATCGATCCCAATGATGTAGCGGTACCTATTTACAGGCATATACACTTCATCAGGGAAAAAGCCGGAGCCGGCGTTGAACAACTCAAAAAGGTACTGATCGAAAAACATATGAACTGACAGGAATGATGAGATTAGCTTTACTTACTCTTTACTTGTTATGCTTATCATCATTAAATGCGCAATCATTTAAAGGTGGCATTCTGCTTGGATTTACAGCATCACAGATAGATGGGGATTCTTATTCAGGTTACGATAAACTTGGACTTCAGGGAGGAGTTTTTATCACTCGTGAAATCCTTCCATACCTGGATGCGCGCTTTGAGATAAAATACACATCACGGGGCGCCCGGAATCCTGCCTCTGAAGATAATATCGGTTCATACCTGCTTACTCTTCATTATGTCGATTTACCTGTTATCGCAGCCTTCAAAGTTAAAAACTATGGTTCGGCTGATATCGGACTGGTACCTGGTTATATGTTTGCTGCCGGAGGAGAGGATGATGCGGGTAAGCTACCCAAAGATTATCTCGTTGAATTTCACAAATTCGATCTTGGCCTTTTGATCGGATTAAGCATCCGGCTGACACAAAAAGCATCCGTTAGCCTGCGTTATTCTTACTCGATATTTTCAATCCGTGATCTCGAAACAGCTGGCGCTTATTACAGCTGGTTCGGGAAAATCTTTGGCCAATCCCGCGGCGATTTCAATAACTACTTAACACTGGGAATAAATTATAATCTGAAATAATGTTATGGTTAAGCCGATCCAAAGAAAATGTAGGCTATAAAAATTGATGCAATAACACCTGCCAGATCGGCAAACAGCCCTCCTGTAACTGTGTACCGTGTATTTCTGATATTTACTGCTCCATAATAAACAGCCACGGTGTAAAAAGTCGTTTCCGTCGATCCCTGAACTATACAGGCTAAACGGCCTGCAAATGAATCAGGACCGAAAGTGTTCATAGTTTCCACCATCAAACCACGTGCTGCACCCCCGCTTAAAGGTTTCATAAATGCCACGGGAAGCGCATCAACAAAACGGGTATCCATCCCAAAAAGAGCAAAAAATGAAGCTACCCCGTTCATTAAAAAATCGAATGAACCTGAAGCCCGAAATACCCCAATAGCAACAAGCATGGCAACGAGATAAGGGATGATCTTTATAGCCACCTGGAAGCCTTCTTTTGCCCCTTCAATGAATGTTTCATACAAATTCAACTTCTTGCGTATACCAAGCACCAGGAAAATAATAATCACAAGGAAAAGGAGAAAATTACCGGCAAACCCTGTTCTTGATGATACCTGAGTTTCAGGCAGGTTGGTCAGATACAAAATAAGACCTCCGATAATTAATGTAATTGCGCCAATATAACCTAGAACTACTTTATTCAAAAGATTTATTTTCTGACGAATTGCAACATATAAAAGTCCTGCTGTGGTCGAAAAATACGTAGCCAGGATCATGGGTACAAACACATCGGTGGGCATCTTTGCCCCCGCAGCCATTCGCATGGCAAGGATGCTTATAGGAATAAGTGTCAGACTGGAAGTATTCAGTACCAGGAACATAATCATGGCATCTGAAGCTTTTTTAGGATCTGAATTTATTTCCTGAAGCTCATTCATGGCCTTTAAACCCAGGGGAGTTGCTGCGTTATCCAATCCCAGCATATTGGCACTGAAATTCATCATTATGGAGCCCATTGCCGGATGATTCTTTGGTATACCCGGAAATATTCTGCTGAAAAAAGGGTTCATGACACGCGATAATGCAGCGACTGCACCTCCTTTTTCACCAATCTTCATAATACCCAGCCATAGTGTCATTACGCCAATAAGATATATTGAAATTTCAACACTGGTTTTTGCCATATCGAATGTACTCTGAACAATAGCAGTAAATACATCCCTGTCAGCAATGGTGAAAATCATGTTGAGGTGTTCAAACAAAAAATCGCGGAAAATATAGCCAATAACTCTGAATGCAGCCACCAGAAAGCCGATTATGAAAAAACCAATCCAGATGTAATTAAGAATCATAAGGACGTAAACTTAATTATTCATCTGATACAAGAGAAAAATCTATCTGTTTTTTTTCCATATTTACTCTGACTACTTCAATAACCACAGGATCACCCATCTGATATTTTTTTCCTGTTCTTCTTCCCTTTATGCAGTAATTATCTTCATCATATTCATAAAAGTCCCCTGCCAGCATCCGAACGGGTATCATCCCTTCACATTTGTTCTCCAGGATCTCTACAAATACTCCCCATTCAGTCACACCCGATACCACACCTTCAAATTGTTTACCTATTTTATCCCGCATGAATTCAGCCTGCTTATATTTGATCGATGCACGCTCTGCTTCCATGGCGAGCACCTCCATCCGCGATGAATGCCTGCAATTCTTTTCATATGTTTTCTGATTCCTTGAAGCAGCGCCATCGAGATAATCACCGAGCAGCCGGTGAACCATCATGTCCGGATACCTCCTTATAGGTGAAGTAAAATGAGTATAATAATCAAATGCAAGTCCGTAGTGTCCGATGTTATTTGTTGAATATTCGGCTTTTGCCATTGCACGCAAGGCAAGATTTTCAACTATATCCTGTTCCCTGGTTCCCTTTACATCATCAAGTAATTTATTTAGTGAAAGAGCGATTTGCTTTCCTGACTTTAATGAAAGTTTAAAACCGAATTTCTTTACAAACCTTGAGAATTTCTGAAGCTTGTCGGTATCCGGCTTGTCGTGTATACGATATACAAAGGTCTTTTTTGCCGAATTGTCTTTTGTCTTACCAATTCTTTCTGCAACCTTCCTGTTGGCCAGGAGCATAAATTCTTCTATAAGTTCGTTGGACTCGCCATGTTCACGGGCATAGATTCTGACCGGCCGGCCATGTTCATCAACCTCGATCTTGACTTCCTCTCTTTCAAATGCCACAGCTCCTGCTTTAAACCGCCGCTCACGCAATACCCTTGCAAGCCTGTTCAGGGTAAGTAATTCATGGCTCATATCGCCTTCCCCTGTATCAATAATCTTCTGCGCCTCAATGTAAGAAAACCTGCGATCTGATTTAATAACTGTGCGCCCAAACCATTCTTCCTCAATTTCCGCATTATCATTCATGACAAAAACTGCTGAAAAACATAGCTTTTCTTCACCCGGCCTTAACGAACAGATATAATTTGATAACCGCTCAGGTAACATGGGGACAACCCTGTCGACTAAATATACGGATGTTCCACGCTGACCGCCCTCTTCGTCAATCAAAGATTCCTGTTTAATATAATGCGTAACATCGGCAATATGAACACCGACCTCCCATTTTTTTTCACCGATTTTTCTAAGCGATAATGCATCATCAAAGTCCTTGGCATCTTCGGGGTCAATTGTAAATGTTGGAAGTTCTCTGAAGTCCCGCCTTATCTTGTAATCTGAATCTGTGATCTTGTCACTTATTTTGGCTGCTTCTTCTTCAACTTCCTCCGAAAATTCATATGGTAATCCGAATTCAGCAAGGATGGCATGCATTTCGGTTTCATTCTCACCCTGATTTCCAATCACTTCTACAATTTCTCCAAACGGATTTTTAGCATTTACGGGCCATTCGGTAAGCCGCGCAATTGCTTTCTGACCGCTTTTGGCGCCTTTCAGCTTATCAAGCGGGATAAAAAGATCAAATGGCATATGGCGGCTGTCAGGAACCAGAAATGCAAATCGATTGGTGATTTCAATAGTTCCTACAAAAGTTTCCCGGGCTCTTTCAATAATTTCAACTACCTCTCCCTCAGGCTGACTGGATTTCTTATGTGCATAAACAAAAACTTTAACCGTATCGCCATTAAGAGCATGATGAAGATTATTCTGTGAAACAAATATGTCCTGTTTATAGGTTTCGGATATCACATAACCATAACCACCTCTTGCAATATCAACTGTTCCGATGACTGTGCCTCCTCTTTCCTTTAAGCGGAATTTGCCTGTAGATATTTCCTCTACAGTGTCTTTTTCCTTTAATTCATAAAGAACACCAGTAATAAGCCTCTTTTCTGATGTATCAGTTATCAGAAGTGAAGCCGATAGCTGTTTGTAATTAAATGCCTTTTTTGGATGAGCCGAAAATACGGCTAGTATACTGTTGGTTAATTCCTTTTTGCTGATTTTACCGGATTTATTCTTTGATCTTTTACCCATTTTTAATAATTATTTGTAAAAGATAGTAAAGATTTGTTATACACCGGGTAGTAACCGGAAATGGTTACAAATTGTTTTTCTCTATACCAAAAGCTTTTTCTTCGATATGATCACCTAATGGCTCTATATGGATGACCACATCAAAAACATTTTGGATTTTCGATTTAATTGCCTCATCCACCTTATGTGCTATCTCATGAGCCTGTCGTAAAGTCAGATCACCGTCAACTTCCAGGTCGATGGCAATCATCAGCTGATGTCCTATATTCCTGGCTCTTACCCGATGCGGGTGGTGGGCTCCGTTCACACTGTCAATAGCATTAAAGATCTGATCGTAAATAGTACAGTCCTTCACTCCATCCATTAACTCGAGACTGGCTTCACGGAAAATATTAAAAGCAACCCATAAAACCCAAATACTAACGGCAAGTGCAAAAATGGTATCCAGAACGGGCATTTTTAAAACGTAAATGCCAATTAGTCCAATTAATACCGATGCGGATATAATGACATCATTTAGCATATTCTTGCCGTTTGCGATCAGCATGTTACTGCCAGTCTTTTTACCTATATTGGTCTGATGCCATGAAAGGATCAACTTGCCTATTATTGAAATTACCGTTATATAAATTGCCAGCATAGCAGGCATTTCAGTGTGCGTTCCATGAATCAGCTTTTTAACAGTAGTAATGAAAAGTTGGGCGCCGGCAAAAAACATAACAAATGATAATACCTTGGTAGCAATTGTATCTGCCTTTTCATATCCGTATGGGTATTTTACATTGGGCGGGCGGGTCAGAATTTTTGCAGTCACGAGAGTAATTATTGATGTAATAATATCACTGGCTGAATCCACCCCGTCAGCAACAACGGCAAGACTGCCCGAAATAAAACCTGCAACGATTTTTAATACGGATAAAAAACTATTACCAATAATGCTCGTCCATGAAGCATTTTTTATTATTTCTTCCCTAATCGCCATTTTAAGTTTGTTTATGCAAAAAGTAGTAAACTGACAGCCATAACTATCATGCCGGTTATTACGCCGTAAATGGAAAGATGCGCTTCTCCATATTCACGTGCAGCCGGCAATAGTTCGTCAATTGAGATAAACACCATAATTCCGGCGACAGATGCAAATAATATTCCGAAAGTGATTTCATTTAAAAAAGGCATAAGGATCAGATATCCGACCAATGCACCAACCGGCTCAGACAAGCCGGAAAGAAATGACAGCCAGAAAGCCCTTTTCTTATTTCCGGTTGAAAAAAATACAGGCACGGATACTGCAATTCCCTCCGGAATATTATGAATTGCAACAGCAACTGCAATGGCAATAGCAAGTGTTGGCTCAGATAGTGCAGCTGTAAATGTGGCAAGTCCCTCCGGAAAATTATGTATACCAATCGCCAGCGCCGACATCGTTCCCATACGTAATAACTTCTTTTTCCGGAATTCATCGGATGGATGTTCTCCTTCTTCAATTCTTTTCAGGTCATGAGGATTTTCCATTTCAGGTACCAGCTGGTCTATTATAGCAATGACCAGCATACCTCCGAAAAAAGCTCCGACAGTTATCCAGTAGCCATTAGTATCACCTACAGCCTCCGAAACTGAAATCCTGGCTTTTGAAAAGATCTCTATGAGCGATACATAAATCATTACACCAGCTGAGAAACCAAGTGAGATCGAAAGAAATCGTGTGTTTGTTGTATGAGCGAAGAAAGCTATGGTACTTCCTATACCGGTCGCCAGACCAGCAAAAAGGGTCAGTCCAAAAGCGAATAGGACGTTGTGTAAATCCATGAAGTTCTAAGTAAATCCTTCCTCAGTCGTTGAGGTTCCCAATTTTATAAAGTGATTTTTCGTCAAGGATCTTGATTCTTCGACCCTGCAATTCAATAAGGCCATCCTGCCTGAATTCAGACAGTAATCTGATGACAGATTCTGTTGCAGTACCAACCATATTGGCCAGCTCCTCACGTGTTAAAGTAATCTGAAGATATTTTTCATTATCCAGGTCAAAGTCCTTTCTTAAATGGATCAGAACTTCAGCGAGTCTTTCACGCACTGTTTTTTGAGCTATATCTGTAATATAATCGTTGGCTTCACCTAATTCCTTGCAGGCAATCTGCAATAATTCAAGCGCAAAGTTACCATTGTGTTTTACAAACTCCAGAACCGTTTCCGCGTGAACAAAACAGATCAGGGCATCTTCAAGAACCTTAGCCGAAGTGCATGCCCGTTCACGGGTTATAGTAGACCTGAAACCCATTATATCACCTTTCTTAGCAAACCTTATTATTTGTTCTTTACCGTCGAAACCAGTTTTGAATATTTTGATTATTCCTTTCTGAACACAATAAAAACCATTTATACGGCTTCCTTCAGAATAAATTATGGTTCCTCTTTTATATGTATCAGGCTCCTGGTCGATTGGAATTGTAGCCAGCTCATCTTTTGTGAGATGACGAAAAATAGATGTGCTATCAACAAAACATTCCTTTCGCGTTGGTGTGACTTGATTTTTCATAAGAGGGTAATTGACACTGCGAATATTGACTAAATTTGTTACAAAGTTATCAAATTAAGCAAAAAAAAATGAAAGATACACTTGATGTTAAATGGGCTGGAGATATGGCATTTGAAGCTACTGTCGACGGGCATAATCTGATCCTGGATGCAAGCCCTTCGGTTGGTGGTCATAAGGCAGGTCCCAGGCCTAAACCCTTGTTAATGGTTTCCATTGCCGGTTGTACAGGTATGGATGTTGTTTCCATACTTAAAAAAATGAAAGTTGAACTGGCTGCATTTAACGTTCATGTGGAAGGAACGCTTACCGAGGAACATCCCAAATACTTTACCGCTATTCATCTGGTGTATGAATTTACAGGAGAAAATATACCTTTTGATAAAGTGAAACATGCTATTGAACTTTCTCAGGAAAAATATTGTGGCGTTAGCGCAACACTGCGAAAAGCTCTTCCTGTAACCTATGAGATCATAATAAAGACTTCCTGATCATCTGAAATTTGAACAATACTTTAAGGCAATATTTCCAGGGATTTGTTGGCATCTTCTATCCGCAGACCTGTGCCGCATGCGGAAATGTGCTTTATCACAATGAGGAGGTTATTTGTCTGAACTGTTTTATTGATCTTCCACGTACGAAATTCCATCATCTTGCCGATAATGAAGTTGCCAGAATTTTCTGGGGCAGAATTCAGATTGCGAACGCCACCTCTTTCATGTATTTTACGCGGGATAGCCGTTACCGGCAAATTCTTCACGATTTAAAATACAATGGCCAGAAAAGAGTTGGAATTGAATTTGGCAGATTATTCGGACTTGAATTGCGAAACACAGCTTTCAAAACCGCCGATTTAATACTTCCTGTTCCGCTTCATCCTGCGAAATTGAGAAAGCGTGGTTACAATCAAAGCGAACTGATCGCACAAGGTATATCGGTGGCTATTAACGTTCCGGTTGAAACCGGATTCATTTCACGAATAAATCCAACAGCCACACAAACCAAAAGAACGCGTTATGAAAGATGGGAAAATGTAAGGGATAGTTTTAGAATCTCCCGGGCTGAACAACTAAAAAACAAACACGTGATCCTTGTTGATGATGTAATAACAACAGGGGCGACAATTGAGGCCTGCGCATCAGCATTGACAGGAAGTTCGGAGAACCTGACAATCAGTATTGCCTCGCTGGCCTGTGTTAAATTACAATGAAAAAATTAAATAAATTTACAACAGGAAAATATTTAATAAGAATAGCAGTTAGCTTAACTGATAATTAGCCTGTTTTAATTAATGATCCTTCATATTTTCTCAAAAATTAATTTCAGAATCTTGCATAAGAAACCGGTTCATATCATTTCTGTCTTATTTCTTTTGCTTTGGGGATGTAGTGCACAGAAGAATACCGGGCTTTCCAGGGCATTTCATAACCTCACGGCCAAGTATAATGTCCTGTTTAACGGGACGGAAAGTTACAAAGACGGCCTTGCCAAAATTGAAGAACAATTTAAGGATGATTACTCAGAAGTTCTTCCCGTTTTCAATTATAAGGGAAAGGATGTCGTTTCCATTGCAGGTTCCGATATGGACAGGACAATTAAAAAATGTTCCAAGCTGATTACCCTGCACTCGATAACGGCAAAACCAAAAGTCAAGGATAATAAGACACTTAGCCCTGATGAACGGGCATTTTTCAGCAAGAAGGAATATAATGTATTCGTTGATGATGCTTACCTGTTAATGGCAAAGGCGCACTTTTACAGACATGAATTTATTCTGGCATCAGACATTTTCAGAAAAATATTAAATGATTTCAAAAACGAGCCTACTACGTTTGAATCTCAGATATGGCTGGCCCGATTGAGTATCGAAACGGGACAAAACCTTGAAGCGGCCGATATTCTTTCAACACAGGTGAATGATGAAAATTTTCCTGAAAAGTTAAAAACCGATCTGTATGTGACTTATGCAGATTATTTTTTGTCGCAGAAAAATTATCCCGATGCTATTGCTTATTTGGAAAAAGCTACCGAATCTGAAAAGAGGAAAAAGACACGAACCCGGTATCTGTTTATCCTGGCCCAGCTGTATGAAAAAACAGGTGATCTGAAAAAGGCCTCAGTATATTATGAAAACGTCATAAAATTAAATCCTCCTTATGAAATGTCTTTTAATGCCCGGATCAACAGAGCCCTTTCATATGAGCAGGGTTTTGGTCATGCTGACGAAATTGAGGAAGAATTGCTGAAAATGCTGAATGAAGATAAAAATCTGTAATACCAGGATCAGATTTATTATGCCCTTGGAAACCTTTCTACAAAGGAGGGGAATGAGGATAAAGCCATTGAATATTACGAAAAATCGCTTGTTGCAAATAAAGGAAATGAACTGCAGAAAGTAAGATCCTATTTGACCCTTGCCAATTATTATTATGCTATTCCTGTTTATCCGAAAGCCCAGGCATATTACGATAGTGTTGTATCTCACGTTGATCCGGACTATCCGGGTTACAATAATCTTTATAGTAAATCGAACAGCCTTACACGACTTGTAAAAGAACTCAATACTATTAATCTTGGAGATAGTGTCCTTCGTTTGGCTAAACTGCCCACTGATGAACTTAACCGGAAAATTGATGAAATAATAGAGGCAGAGCGCAAAAACCAGGAAGAAGCAAGAGCAAAGGAACAGGAACAAAGAATGGATGAACAATTCGGACAGGAAACTGCATTACGTAATGCCGTGCGTCAACCCGCTCCGGGAACATCATCTGCTCAATGGTATTTTTATAATGATGCTGCAAGAAACCTAGGTTACCGTGAGTTCAAATCAAAATGGGGTAACAGGCGGCTTGAGGATCACTGGCAAAGAGCCTCAAAGGCAATGGTCACATTTGCTCCCGGTACGACTGATGAAGAAGGCGAATCTGAAGCGGCCGCTGAAAATGAACAGGGAGCCGAAGGAATCCCGTCAAGGGATTTTTATCTGTCAGGTATACCTTTTACCGATTCAGCTATGAATGCAACTCTTGAAGATATAGAGGCTGCACTGTTTAATAGCGGCCTGATATATAAGGATGAACTAAAAGACCTGGACAAGGCCAATGAATCACTCAAAGAATTCATTGAACGATTCCCTGAGTCGGAAAATATATTATCAGCATACTATAATTTATACGGTATAGCTCGGGAACAAAACAATCCGGCTATGATGGATTTTTTTAAAAACCAGATTGCCGTGAAATTTCCTGAAAGCATGTATGCAAAAGTGCTTACGGATCCGGGCTATTTTGAGAAAATTGAAAGAGAGGATAAGGCTGTCCGCGATTATTATGCTGCAACCTATCAGTTGTATCAGACTGGAAATTATGCCGAAGTTGTTGAACGATGCAGGAATGCTTCAAGATCTTATCCTGATCATAAGCTAAGCCCTCAGTTCACTTACCTGGGGATCCTTGCTAACGGAAAAAGTCTCGATCAGAAAGTCTTCCGGGATAGTCTAATTGCCATTATAGCCAGGTATCCGGGTAGTGAAATCGCTACAGATGCAAGGAATCTGGTCAATTATATGGATAAGGACCATCCTGAAATCCTCG
>DATAEX010000309.1:0-4296 GCA_036257765.1 Bacteroidales bacterium | reverse complement strand
CTGCGAACAATACGGTGCATGCAACGCTTTGGATGTTTATTATGTGCTGAATAACATTGATCTGGGAAAAATCTTTTCGCCTGACCGACAGGTAATCAAGTTTCCACATAAGACTACCATCATAAGAAGAAAGTACTCACTGACTCCCGAACACCAGGAATTTGCCAGGTCGCTCATGCTTGAAACCGAATGGCGCGGAGGCATATTTGATGCGGAGGCAGGAAATGTTCCCACCAATTTTAAAAATGGCATGCATGGTTGGTTTGCAGTCTGCACGCTGGTTTCCGACACAATTCAAGTTAATTAATAATTTTTTTTACCACCAAATCAGGGTAAGTGGGATTTGTTGTGTGGTATTCATGAAAACAGTTAATCACTTAACACTTACTTTCATGAAAACAAGAAATTTTATTATCGGAATGTTTGCTCTTTTGACAATGCTCTCATTTTCGTCATGCGAAAACTCTCTCCTTGATCAGGAAGAAAAGGAATTCGGTATACTTCCTGAGAATTTTAAGGTCGATATTCCTTCTTCTTTAAGTAATAATCTTAAATCGGCTGAACTAAAAAGTACCACATCGGATTCATTAAACGGTAATGCAATTTACTGGTATCTGAATGCCTATATAGCTGTCGGTGAAGGTGCTGCAGATATAGTTGAAGCCATAATATGGTCAATCAGATTTTACAATATTGAAGATGTAATCACTCTTACCTACACCAGCAATGATGACAACCGTGTTAAAAATCTTGATGTAATAGCTGACGTGGAATTTGAAGGACATCAGTGGGAGTATCAGTTAACTATTACTGATGCTGAATCTGAAGGTAATGAAGATGGAGGTATTGGCATGCAGGTCTTCTGGAGCAAGAACCCGATTGAAGGAATTGCTATAATTAAACCCTATAATCTCGATCGCACAGAGCATTCTGATTCTCCAAATGCAATAGGCCGGATTGAGTATTCAGAAAGAATAACGGATAAATATGATGCAACCATGATAGTGGAGATGGCCGGACTGCCGGTAGTAAATACTTTCGGGGTAGGTTCGATGAAAATGTTTGTTGGACGCCGTGGAGATGTGGTTGATGTAATTGGAAATTCAAGTCATCCGAAAGCCCGGTTCAACATTTATGATGAAACAGTTGGATATAACTGGGCATTTGTAGCGTCAGGAAATGATGAACAAAATATAGCAGTTGCTGAAGTTGGTCTTCCCTACGGTTCGCAAAATCTGACTTCACGTGAGGCAATCCTTGAAGACTATTCAATTAAGTCGGTTCTGACCCGTGAAATGACCAACTTTGTAGTTGCAGCATGGGCAAAAGCAGGAATAACTCTGGTTCCTGAAGAAATAGAAAATTATGTTGCACCTTATCTGGCGAATGCAGATGCACCGGGTTACTTCAATTCGAATGGTTTTGTAAAAGGTGGCACAGCTCCTGGCAACCAATATAATGAATTCGAAGACAGGATCGAGCTCCTCACGCCTTACAATCCTGCAGAAATAGCTAACCTGTCGATCAGTTTCAAATATTAACTACGGAACTCCGGCTTACCAGGGGTGTCTCTTTTCGTGAGACACCCCTTTTGTTTTCTGCATAACCCAACCCTCGAAGGGTGTCTGTTTGTAGTTTTGTTTTTAAATGGATGATTGTCTACATTTATCATAACTTCGGGGTGATGAGAGATTATTATAAGATACTTGAGGTGCCTGAAGGAGCATCGTTGGATGAAATCAAGCAGTCATACAGAAGGCTTGCCAAACAGTATCATCCGGATGTGAATAAATCTCAGGATGCGCATCAGAAGTTTTGTGAAATTTCTGAAGCGTATGAATTTCTCACGAATCATTGGCCAAGGTATTCTTCAAAATATGCCAGTTCACAGGGATATGAACAAAAATATCGCGAACATCAGAATTCAGATGTTTATGAGCAATTTATCCGGGAGGCCCAGGAAAGGGCAAGAAAACAAGCCAGGATGCGATACGAGAAATTCCGAAGACAGCATGAAGCATTCCAGGAAAGTGGACTGAATGATATTGCGCTTTTGATCACCATCGTGATGCGGGCCTTTAGCCTGATCCTGTTCCTATTTCTGTTTCTGACGCCGCTTATACTTACTGCTTTCGATCACTGGTCCTGGATCCTGACAATTTTTTTCGTGTGGCCTTTTGCTGCAGGTCTTGCATGGTATTTCCACGATAACAGGAAGAATTACTTTAAACCGGGTAATTTTTATTATTCAGCTGCTAAAATCAAACAATTGTTTACTGAAAAGCATCAGACTTCAGAGCGCTGTTATTACTGTAAGAATAAGAAGGCTGATTCCCGTCCATATAAACTTGAACTTTTGAAGCTCAAAGATGTCAGGTTTGGTTCCCAGGGTTTCAGGCAGCATAATGTAAAGTATGTAAACAAGGATCTGACCGTTATGATTCCACGGTCACAAAAGGCTTTTATCATTCAAAGCATTAACAATGTGGTTAAAATATTATCTATAATTGCCTGTCTTTTTTTTCTGAATATTTCAAGTACTCCATGGCGGTTGATTTTTGGTATGGTAACAGGAGGAATTATTTCCGGCATAGTACTCGTGGTTTCAGGTACACGATCCAATGTATCGTACCTTATTACCTATAACCAGATTATCCGGATAGTTATATGGATAGCTGCAGTTGCTGCAGCTACTAAATTTTATTTCAAGCCATTTGATGCTGTATCGAAAGACACAATATATTTTGTAATTTTTGCACTGGTCATATTTGATTCATTTCTCCTGCAACTTTTATCAATTGCTCTTGGCAAGTACGCTTTTTACCCGTTAATACACCAGCATCCCCAGGTAGAGGCAAAAATTAAGGAAGGCTATATTTTATATAATGATATACCGGTTTTGTCCTTCTTCTACCCTATTTTTAAATGGATTTTAGGGTAATTACCTGATTATTCTTTAAGCCAGACTATCATCTCCCCTTGTCCACGATTGGCCCAGGCATAATAAGGAATTGCTGTAAAATTACCATTGGTGATCACAGAAAGTCCTGAAAGTAAGTCCGGCCTGAACTCACTTTTTAGATTTTCAACAGCTGGTCCCTGCAGTTCCACTACGTTTCCGTTCTGAAAATCGGGCCATTCCGCACAATATACCAGCGGACCGCGCTGAATGGCAATCCTGCCATGATCAGCTTCCACCTTTTCGCTGGCCTTAAGATACCTTACAGGCATCGGCAGTTGCATCTGCACCCTGTCACCAGCTTTCCATCTACGGCTTATTATAGCATAACCTTTGTCTGAAATATATTCAACAGGCTTACCATTAACTGTAACCCTAATGGCCGATTCATCAGATTTAACGAAAGAATACAGATCACCGGGAACCGGTTTATTTTGCGCCCAACCCGGAATACGAAGAGCCAGTTCAATTTTAGAAATTTTTTCAGGATTCAGCACAATTTCTATTTTTCCATCCCATGGATATTCAGTCTTTTGTTCAATCGCAAAATTGATATCATTAATTTTAAAGGATGCCCTGTTTCCCAAAAACAGGTTCACATATATCCTCTTACCGGTATGAGCATATACATATCCCGGAATTGACGGAATGAATCTGCAAACATTGCTTGGACAGCAGGCACATCCGAACCATTCACTTCTTTCATATTGACCTTTCGACTCAAGAGGATTGGGATAGAAGAAACGATCGCCGCTGAGTGAAACACCGGATATCAGCCCATTATAAAGTACCCTTTCAAGAACATCATAATACGAGGATTCTCCTTTAAGCAGGAACATTCTGGAATTCCAATAAACTTCACCAATTGAGGCGCAGGTTTCGTTATATGCAGTCAGATTCGGCAAGACATAGGGAGGTCCAAAGCCTTCATGACCTGCTTCCGCACCTATACCGCCAGTTACGTAAAATTTTGTGCCGATAAGATCGGACCAGATCTTGTCCAGGGCGTTCACATATGACATATCGCCAGTAATAGCAGATACATCAGCCATTCCTGAATACATGTACATGGCACGTACTGCATGTCCTACTGCCTGTGTCTGTTCGGTTACTTTGATGTGATCCTGACTATATTCACTACCCTTGCCACGGATATCCAGGAAAAATTTAGCAAGTTCGAGGTATTCGTTTTTACCCGTGACACGATACATTTTTACCAATCCCATTTCTACAACCTGATGACCCGGTTCATAGGCAAGTTTGCCCGGACCAAAATCCCTTACCAAAAGATCAGCGCTTTTAATGGCAATATCAAGCAGCGATCTCTTTCCGGTAGC
>DATAEX010000292.1:0-2984 GCA_036257765.1 Bacteroidales bacterium | reverse complement strand
TGGCATTTAACCATGTCACGCTATCTCCCAGATGGAGCTCTGCGAATATAGATACTGTTGATGTAACTGTAAAATATGCCGCTTCCGGGGGTTATGTTTCTTACAAATACAGGCACGATCAGGATAAAAAAACAATTAACTTAGATGTAACCGGAAGCGGTGATTCCGGAAAGGCACATATCCTGCTTCCGCCGGATTATAAAACGGTCCAAAACGTGACTGTAAATGGCGTACCCGCAAAATTTACAATTTCAGGTATCGAAAAATCGAATTATGTTGATTTTGAGTTGGCTTTTCCTGCCATACAGCATATCGTAATTCAATATTAATTCTAACAGTATAATCTCTTATGATCAAAAAATCAGACATCAAAAGTATCGCCCTTGCTCTTCTGAGGATCGCAATAGGCTGGCATTTTCTGTTTGAAGGAATTTCAAAATTATTTACTCCGGGCTGGTCATCGGCCGATTTCCTTCAGCTTTCAAACTGGATTTTTTCAGGTTTTTTTCATTGGATAGCAAACAATCCGGCCATTTTGAACATAACAGATTTCCTGGTGATATGGGGAATGATAATTATAGGACTGGCATTATTTCTGGGATTATTTGAAAGAATCGCAGCAGTGGCCGGCATGGTCCTGATCGGATTATTCTGGCTGGCCAATCCTCCTCTTACAGGTTTGGATTTCGGCATACCGCACGAAGGTAATTACCTTATCATCGATAAGAACCTGGTTGAATTCTTCGCTTTGCTTATTATATCCCTTTTCCCAAGCGGCAAGTATTTCGGACTGGCGCACTTTTTTAATGAGCCCTCTGAAAAGGCAATGCCGGTTGAGAAAATTCCGGTGGTTGAGTATCAGGATGATACATTAATAAAACGGAGAACCTTATTGCGGGGCCTATCGTCATTGCCGTTCCTTGGCTTATTCGGCTTTGCACTTTACAGGCAGAAGAAATGGGAATCCTATGAAGAAAAAAACCTTGTTGATGCGGTTACGGGTGCAAGCGCAAAATTACTGAACATTGCAAGTCTGAAGGATCTTAAGGGTACAGTTCCTATGGCAAAGATCGGAGATGTACCTTTCAGCAGAATTATTCTTGGTGGCAATTTACTTTCAGGATGGGCACATTCACGCGATCTTATTTATGTTTCACAACTGGTGAAAGCCTATCATCAGAAAGAAAAAATCTTTGCAACATTGTTGCTGGCTGAAAAATGCGGTATCAATACCTTGCTTACTAATCCTATTTTATGTTCTCTTATCGATGAATACTGGAAAAGAGGAATAGGGAAAATTCAGTTCATTTCGGACTGTGCAGGTCTTAACTATGATGCCAATGGAGCATCACCCATGCCCTTTAATGAGTACCTCGATAAGGTAAAGAAAGCGATTGATACTGGTGCCGTGGCTTGCTATATTCAGGGCGAAACAGCTGATTATTATATGGGAAAGGGTCAACCCGACGCTATCGCCAAGGTGCTTGACTTCATTCGGCAAAACGGTCTGCTCACAGGTATTGGGGCTCACCGGATTGAAACCATAAAAGCCTGTGTGGATGCCGGTTTTACCCCCGATTTCTGGATGAAAACCCTACATCATCATAATTACTGGTCGGCTCACAATCCGACATGGCATGATAACATGTTTTGCGATAACCCCGGGGAGACCATAAAATACATGAACACCCTGCCCCAGCCTTTCATTGCTTTTAAAGTAATGGCAGCAGGTTCCATTCTACCCGCCGACGGTTTCCGTTATGCTTTCGAGAACGGGGCTGATTTTGTATGCGCCGGTATGTATGATTTTCAGATGGTGGAGGATGTGAATATTGCATGCAGCATACTTGGCAGCGAAATAAAAAGGGACAGGCCATGGTGCGCGTGAGGAATTATTGAATTATAAATTATGAATTATGAATTATGAATGATATGATAATTTTTAAAAATATCGTACGCGCTGCCCTCGCGGCCGCTCTCTTCGGGATTTTTTATTCCTGTTCAACAAAAACCACCGAATTGTCGGTAAAATCGCCGGATGGCAATATTCAATTCACCATTGTGCCGGGCGACAGCGGTAAATTATTTTACAAAGTGGATCTGATCGATTCAGGGAAGACATTAAATGTGATCAGTCCATCACCACTTGGCATTGTTCGCAACGATGGTTCCTTTGTACGTGATCTTGAGTTTGCAGAAGTCAATCCGGTGCTTACCATCAACGAGGCATTTGATCTTCCGGCAGGGAAACAAAAACACATCGAGAATCTTGCCAATGAATTGACAATTACTTTTAAAAATCCCTCAGGAATGCTGATGCAGCTTATTGCCAGGGCATACGACGATGGAGTGGCTTTCAGATATGCATTTCCTGAGAAGAACGATCAGGTTTTTAAAATTGAAAACGAAGTCACCGGTTTCGATATTCAGGGGAACGGTAACGCATGGTTACAGCCCTACGACAGGGTGACCATGTGGACTCCGGCTTACGAAACATTTTATACCAACTCGATACCGATAGGGACTCCTTCGGATTCTGCCGAAGGATGGGCATTCCCTGCCTTGTTCAGGACAGATGATGCATGGATACTGGTGAGTGAAGCAGCGGTAGATTCAACCTGCTATGGAGCACATCTTCAACCACAGGCACCCGACGGAAGATACACCATACGTCTGCCTGAAGAGGAGGAAGCAATGAACCTTATGCCTCAGGATCCGGAAGTCAGCCTTCCATGGTACAGTCCCTGGCGCGTAATCATTCTTGGTTCAGAATTATCACGTATTGTTGAGTCCAATATGATTGTTAAGCTGGCTCCCGAACCCCAAATGAATGCCGATTGGGTGAAACCCGGCAGAGCTTCCTGGAGCTGGTGGAGCGAACCGACAAGTCCCAGGAATTTTAATGCGCTTAAACGATATGTTGACCTGGCAGCGGCAATGGGCTGGGAGTATTCACTCGTCGATGCCAACTGGGATCTGATGAA
>DATAEX010000279.1:0-2765 GCA_036257765.1 Bacteroidales bacterium | reverse complement strand
AACCTCTGTCAAAGCCTTCTCGACATCTCCGGTCATATCCTTTTCTATCCTGTCGATCTCACGGTAAGTTTCTTCTAACAATTCCACATCGAGCGTACCCGCTTCAACCTGTCCGCGCAAATCACTGATCTGCTTTTCTTTTTCATTGGTTGATTTCAGCACATAGTCACGAATCTCATGTGTCTTTGATCGTAACTCATCATTTGAAAGCTTTTCAATCTGTGTATAGGCCTCCCTGATCTTATTCAGCAGCGGTAGAACCTCTTTTATATCACGCTGAGACTTGCTTCCAAAAAACTTTTTTAAAATATTCGATATAGCCATTGCTATTGATTTAGAAACATCATTAAAAAAACATCAGGGCAAAATACTGCCCTGAAGAATATCATCCTATGTCAAAACAATCGAAGAGCTCTTATTCCTGACGAAGTGACATGATGTCACGATCAAATAAATAAAGACTTCCTTCACCCAGCAATTCAAGCTTATCCAAAATTTTCATGGCATTGCTTTCTTCTTCAATCTGCTCATTTACAAACCATTGAAGCCAGTGTTGAGTTGTATAATCTTTCTCAGCTATGCAAACTGCAACGACATCATTGATTGAAGCAGAAATAAACTGCTCGTGCTTGAGCACTTCCTCAAACATGGACATTACATTGACAAAATCTGTGCCGGGTTGTCTGAATCCGGGGATAAGTGCTTTTCCGCCTCTTTCATTAACAAACTTAACAAGTTTAAGCATGTGCAATCTCTCTTCATCGGATTGTGCATAAAGCCACTCTGCAATACCAGGCAGACCCTTGGTTTCGGCCCATGAAGCCATGGAAAGATAAATTGATGAAGAATATCCTTCTTTCTCGATCTGTTCGATTAAAGCTTTTTCTACTTTACTGTTGATCATATTTATGTGGTTTTGGTTAAATTCAGCTGCCGGGTAAATATTACATGTTCTTTACGATTTCTTCGCCAAACTCAGAACATTTCAGCTTAGTAGCACCTTCCATCAATCGCTCAAAATCATAAGTAACCCTGCGAAGTTTGATTGCTTCCTTAAGTCCTTTATAAATAAGATTGGCTGCTTCGTTCCATCCCATGTATTCAAACATCATGGCTCCTGATAAAATTACAGAGCCGGGATTAACCATATCTTTACCTGCATATTTCGGGGCTGTTCCGTGAGTGGCTTCAAAAACAGCATGCCCCGTATCGTAATTTATATTAGCTCCTGGTGCAATTCCTATACCGCCTACAATAGCTGCCAGTGCGTCGGATATGTAATCGCCGTTCAAATTGAGGGTAGCAATCACAGAATATTCTGCAGGACGGGTTAATATCTGCTGCAGGAATGCATCAGCAATAACATCCTTAATCACGATATTCTTGCCTGTTTCTGGATTTACAAAAGAGCACCATGGTCCGCCAGCAATTTCATCTGCACCATTTTCGCGTTTCACAAGTTCATAACCCCAATCCCGAAATGCCCCCTCGGTAAACTTCATAATATTTCCCTTATGAACCAGGGTAACTGAAGGCAGGTCATTCTGTATGGCATATTTAACGGCTGCCCTTATAAGTCGTTCGGAGCCTTCACGGGAAACGGGCTTGATACCGATCGATGAACTTTCGGGAAAACGGATCTTTTTCACTTTCATTTCATTCATGAGAAATGAAATAATTTTTTTTACTTCAGGCGTGTCTGCCATCCATTCGATACCCGCATATATATCCTCGGCATTTTCTCTGAAAATAACCATATTGGTTGTTGATGGATCCTTGACCGGTGAAGGAACACCTTCATAATAACGTACAGGACGAAGGCAAACATAAAGATCGAGTATTTGCCTCAGAGCCACGTTGAGCGATCGTATACCACCTCCTACCGGAGTAGTTAGCGGGCCCTTAATGGCAATTAGACAATTCCTGATAGTATCCAGTGTTTCATCCGGAAGCCAGTTACCTGTTTGATCAAAAGCCTTCTGACCTGCCAGAACTTCATGCCAGTGAATCTTTCGTTTGGATTGGTAAGCTTGCTGAACAGCTGAATTAAAAACGTTTACTGATGCCGCCCAGATGTCCGGGCCGGTTCCATCTCCTTCAATAAATGGGATAACAGGATTGTCAGGCACAATAAGCCTGTTGCTTTTCATTGTAATTTTCTGTCCTTCCATATTGTATTAATTATTCCAGTTCGAGATTCAGCTTTTGCCTGAAAGATTCCAGTCCGGGATTCTTTTTGCTAAGATACCGGAATTTTTCTTCACTGGTGTATAATTTGACTTCCTGATTTTCATCTTGTTCCGGAAGTATTGCTTCTATAATAATCGCGGTATTACGTATCTCAGTTCTCAGGAATTTTTCAAGTTCAGAACGAGTACTGGTATTGAAGTCATCAAGTTGAGCTCTGTTTTTAAGTTCAACTACGATAGTATCTTGTTCTCTTATTACAGGCTGCACTGATTTTAATGTCACGGCCATCCGGGGCCGTTTTTCACGGATCTGATCTGCGAAAGAGTTCCATGCAATGGAAAGTAAATCAGGTGTCAAGGCGTGACCTGTAGCTGACCCGGGCTCATTCAAATATTCAGTATCGGGATAAACTTCCTCATCCTCAATAGTTTTTGTTTCTTTCAAAACTACTTTACCAAGTGCATCCTTAATAGAAATATTAAGCGGGGAGGCACTCCTGGTGGTTTGAGATTGTGCAGGAGAAGGCACGGGTTCCTTTGCAATATTATTCTCAACAACTGATATTACAGGAGTAG
>DATAEX010000276.1:0-6966 GCA_036257765.1 Bacteroidales bacterium | reverse complement strand
CCCCGTGTTACAAGCCTTACCGAAGTATAATCATTAGTATCGGCCGCTTCTTTACGGGCTTCGATAATAAGAAGGCCGTTCTCCACCCGGGCATTTTCCGTTCGGGCTTCTGTATAGAACTGTTTTTCATTATTTCCCCAGCCGTGTCCGCCAATATCATAATCCCATGAACCGGAATCGGGTAATCCCGTATAGTTAAATTCATCAGCCCAAACTTGTTGCCACCCTTCAGGAACTGAAAACGATTCTTCGGTAGGTTTTTCTTTGTTTTTGCATGCCGAAGCGGTAACAATAAATGCTAACAGCAATAAAGACCTTGATAAACATTTCATTTGATGCGGGGTTTTCATAATCATATTAAGGCGTTAAGGAATAAATGTAGTAATTTTATACTGATTTGAAAAATCCGATTCCCCAGTACAGCACTTTTTAAGTGTCTGGTAGCTCTATTACCAACCCGAAAAATCCTGATTTATGGCCGATTTTCATATCAACAAAGTACCCACATTTCCTATCTTGCAGCACGAAAGCTGCATGTCAATGGAAACAAAGGTTATGCTTGCATCTGCAAGGATACCAATAGGAGTTCTCATACCAGCCCTTTACAGCGATCTGGCAAGTGATGCCATGCAAAATATAATCAGGATTCTTTCAGAAACAAAGTATATAAAAAAAATATACATCTCGCTCGACCGGGCAAATCCCGATGAATACAATGATGCAAGGGAAATTGTAGCCCCGCTGGGGGATAAGGCATCCCTGGTTTGGAATGATAAACCTGAAGTTGTTGAAATTATCGAAAGGATTGAAAAACAGCTTACACTGGGAAGCCGTGGCAAGGGCCGTGCAGTGTGGACATGTCTGGGATATGTGATTGGTAAGGCTGAAGTTTCTGCCATAGCATTTCATGATGCTGATATTTTAACTTATGACCGTGATTTCCTAACAAGGTTGCTGTTTCCGTTGATGTACCTGCGTTTTCAGTTTGTGAAGGGCTATTACGTTAGATATGATAAGAAATTGTACGGCAGGGTATCCCGGTTATTCTATTTTCCTCTGGTCAGAACACTTAAAGATATGTTCGGGAGCACCGAGTTTCTCGATTATATGGGCGATTTCAGGTATCCACTGTCCGGTGAATTTGCCACATACACCAGCCAGGCTAGAATGATGCAGTTTCCATCAGATTGGGGTATTGAGGTAGGTCTTCTTGGTGAAATATATCGTCTGGTGAGGGAATCCAGAATTTGCCAGATTGAATTAACAAGCCGGTATGATCATAAACATCAGAATGTAGGATCCGAAAGTGAAAGGGGGCTCTATAAAATGGCATCCGATATTGCCCGTACTTTCTTTACTCATCTTGCCAGCAACGGTGTAGCATTGAATACAGAAGTATTCCGTACTGTAAGGCTTACTTATCTGAAGCATGCACGTGAAATGGTCGGTATTTATGAATCGCTTGCGGATATGTATGACCAGCGCATTACTTTTGATTTTCATGAAGAGATTAAAACCGTTGAGACTTTCGCAAGTGCTATCGACTCCGGTGTGCTTGATTTCTGTGATCAACATTTTGGCTCACCTCTGATACCCGATTGGAAAAGAGTAGAATCCGCAATAGACGGGATCCTTGGTGAATTAGTTAACGCCGTTGAATTAAGCTGAATCGAATGGGAGCTGTATAAATCTATTTTGCTTCTGCCGGAGTTACATATACGGTTCTTTTAACCCCTTTTCTTAAAATAATCATTTCAACGGTTTTACCAATTACCTGCTCATTCAACTGAAGATACAGCTCATCAACCGACCCAACCTCATTATTATTGAACCGGATTATGACATCACCTGAGCTTACGTTAGCTTTTTGCAGCATCTCCGAATTGATGATTTTCTGGATCAGTATTCCCCTGTTTTTAGTCAGTTGATTATATACGGTTACCCTTTGCGGAAGGATGATTGTCTGGCCTGCGATACCCAGCGCTGCTCTTCGGACTCTGCCTGTTGTGATCAGTTTACCGACGACATACTCTGCCACTCTCGATCCGACCGCAAAGCATAAACCCTGAGCAGGTGAAATTATAGCCGTGTTAATTCCTATAACTTCGCCAGATGCATTAATTAACGGTCCGCCTGAATTTCCAGGGTTTAAAGGGGCATCTGTCTGAATTACCCCATCAATCAACCGGCCGGAGTAACTATACATTGATCGTCCTAATGAACTGACAACACCAGTGGTAACTGTGGACTGAAATCCAAATGGATTCCCTATGGCAATTACCAACTGACCTACACGTAATCTTCCGGAGTCACCAAAAACAGTTTTGAAAAAGTTTTTTCCGTATATCCTGATTACGGCTGTATCGGTCGAAGGGTCCTCACCAACTGCATCTGCGAGGAATGAAGTGCCATCAGGAAAATTGACTTCGATTTTCTCAGCCTTGTTCACAACGTGACTATTGGTGACGATAAATCCTTCAGGGGAAATGACAAATCCGGAACCTGAAGCACCCTCTCCCTCATTTGCCCTGCGGCGTTCGGTTTTCTGAACAATGATTTGAACAACAGCCGGGCTTACCCTCTCAACAGCATTTATGATTAATTGTGAATACGGATCGATATCTTGTTGATTATTTCTGTCAGCCAGATTATCATTGTTTCCGGGGATTACTTCGAAATTTTCTTCGTACGAATCCGATATAGTGGCAGCTTTTCTCATAACTCTCAGTTTCTGAATTTATTGATTGTTTGCATTCTAACATCATTGGCAATACTTTACGACAATCGGCTTAAGGCCAAATTCTAAAAGCCAAAGGTTTTATATCTAAAATCAAGCCATATAGTGCTTAATGTCAAAATGTCATTTATTATAGGTAAATAATCGATATATAATTTTTTATTACTTTTGGGGCCTGTGTTAAAATAATTTTTGATTGAAAAAGTTCATCCGTTACATCGTAATTGCACAGATTTTTTTGCATGTAATAAACCCGGGAAGTGCACAATTTCAACCAGCTCCGGTCGTACGTTCACAGGAGAAGACTATTGTGAATGGGAAAATTTATTTCATCCATACCGTGCAGAAGGGCCAGACTCTTTATTCGATAAGCAAAGCATATGAAGTAACTCAGGAAGAAATCAAAAGTGCCAATCCCCAGGTTGACGTGGTGAATCTTGTGGAGGGTCTGGCTATTCGCATTCCTGCATCAACAGTTACAAAAGAAGCAGCTATTTATCCCCGGAACAAAGAGGATTTTTATGAGCATTCTGTTAAACGAAAAGAGACAGTCTATTCCATTGCCAGGAAGTATGATGTCAATTCAGATGTTATTTACTACTATAATCCATGGGCCAAGGATGGAATCAAGCAGGATCAGACGTTGTGGATACCAAAGAAGGAAGAAATGCACGATATTTCGGTTGAAGCAAGAAAGGACGACGCTTATTACTATTACACCGTCAAGCCGAAAGATACACTTTATTCAATAGCCAAAACCTACGGTGTCAGCGTTGCTGATATCATAAATGCGAATCCCGAACTGAGGAACGGCCTCAGGACCGATCAGACGATACTTATACCCAAATTACCGCTGCCCGGGGAGGAAGAAGTCCAGACTGCCGAAAATCAGGTCAATTCAGTACCATGTGTTACACCTGATCCGTCGCATATATTCAATGTTGCTCTGATGCTTCCTTTTTTTGCATCGTATAGTTCGGAGGAATTGAATGTTCCGACCGATACACTTTCTGAAGAAGGAACCTATGTTCCGCAACTCAGGGAAAGAGGCCTGAGAGGCAAAAATTTTGCAGAATTTTATGAAGGATTCCTTTTGGCTGTCGATTCACTAAAAAAAGCAGGCCTTTCCGTTAATCTTCATGTTTTCGATACGGAACGGGATACATCTAAAACCAAGCGAATATTGAGGGAACTGGGACAAATTCAACCTGATATGGTTATAGGACCTGTTTATGCAGAAGATGTAAATATTGCAGGGCGTTTTGCCAGGTTCCAGAATATCCATTTGTTATCCCCGCTGTCAACACGGCAATCTCTTGTGAATAACAACAGTAATATCATTCAGCTATTTCCTTCGCGACAGGCGGAAAGTTATGCCATGGCTAATTACCTTCGACAGTTCAAAAAAGGCAGAATAATACTTATCTCGGGCACAGATCAGGTGTCGGCAGAAAACAGCAGAAAATTCAGAGAAAGCTTAATGGCAAATATGCCGGTAAATGAAAACAGTGAACCTTTATTTTTTAAGGATTTTAGGTTAAACGACAGTCTGCTGTCCAAACTGGGAACTATCCTCTCAAAAGAGGAAGAAAACCTCCTTGTTGTGTTCTCTGACAGCGAACCGGATGTCAATTCGCTTGTAAGTCGGCTCATTCAGCGTGTCTCTTTATATCCTGTAGTTCTTTTTGGTATGCCTTCATGGCAGGGATTCTCTACCGATCTGAATTTCTTTCATACATTGAAATTGCATTTGATAACGCCTTTTTATACTGATTTTAGTAACCAACAGGTAAGGAAATACCTTAAGAAATCGAGAAATCATTATGGATACGAACCTTATGAGGTCTACTCCTTAGGGTATAATTTCAGCATGCTGGGATATGATATAGGTTTATATTTTCTTACGGCGTTGAAGCAATATGGCCGCAATTTCATGCCCTGTAATGAACAATTGATAACTGAACAGCTTCTGACACGGTATCATTTTACAAAAACACCAAATGGTGGCTATGTAAATAATAATTTCAATCTTATTTATTATTCGCCTGATTACACTATTGAAAGAAAAGGTATAATTAGTGGAGAGCCGGCCCCGACATTTACTATAACCGCGCCTTTTGACCCCTCATCACCTCCTCCATCCTTTTAATATAAAGAGATACATCAAATTTCCTTTCACATCCCGCCCTGTTCATATACCTGACCTTGCCAAAGATATTGCGCTCGCTCCACGCCCGGTCGTGCACACCGCCAATTGACCATGCGCATCCTGTGTATCCGTTCGGATCTCGTCCGTCGAGCTGATATTTATCATTAAGGTAATTGGCCACCTTTATTGCTTCTTCCGGATTTGCGGTCCATTCCAATATTTTTTTTGCCCAGTACATCCTCATATAACCGTGCATAGTGCCTGATATCACCATTTGCATTTGAGCAGCATTCCATAAATCATCGTGTGTATCTGCTGCCTCAAACTGGTCGGCTGAATAAATGAATTCTCTTTCATCTGTTGTATGTTCATTAAGAGAATTCAGTGCCCATGGCTTAAAACCATCGATTTTGTCATAAGCAGTATTATAATAACAATAATTGTCAGCAAGTTCTCTCCTGAAAATAAGTTCTTCAAGAAAGGCATCGGTGTTCTCGTTGTGTGGAACGCCAAGTGTAATTTCAAGTGCTATACGTTGTGCCGAAATATGGCCAAAATGCAGCCAGGGCGATAATCCGGAAACTACGTCAGCATTCGGATCGTTCCGCTTCAATGCATAATATTTAATTTTATCCTCAATGAATTTTCCTAATACCGCTTTGGCCCCCTTTTCTCCAGGTACGATCCATTCGGCCGGTTTAATTGTGTGATTCACTTTCAGAGCAATTGTCATCGCTTCCCAATGTGTACGCTGCATCTTTAGTTTCCTGGGCTGCTTAACCAACGGAGGATATTCATCCATAAATTCCTCAAGAAGCACGGCAGCTTTGGGACGGAAGGTGGATGCTGAATATTCTTCCTTATCTGATGCTACAAAACAGGGAACTATATTATGTGCATCTACTATGTCGGCCTTGATTTCTATTCCTGATACCACATTATTTTGCCATTCACGCTTTTCCCGCAAGGGGTCAAAATCCATTATAAGATGGCTGACGTTGTTGGTTTTGATAAAATGAGGAATTGTTGAACCCGGATCTCCGTACAGAACAGTGAAGGGTATATTTAATTCTTCCAGCCTGGCTTCAGCTCTTTTCAGCCCCTTGATCATAAAGTCATACTGCCTCCATGTTGCACCCAAAAAATTATCAACCAGATTAAAAACAACTGTTACCAGTTGACCGGAATTTTCTGCAATTTCAATAGCATAGGCAAGTGCCCAGTTGTCTTCCACACGCTGATCCCTGCTCATCCAATACATTACAGGTCCGTCAATCAGAGGGCCTTGTCTAACATTTTTAACTCTTTTAATGTTTACCATACTTAAGGGTTACGGGGTGAGGATGAAAGGTTTGTCTGAAAAATCTTATTAAAAATACCAAAAAAAATCGTTAATTATGCCTTATATGATTTGCAGTCGGTTCAGATGATACGTGTCATATATATTGCATTTTTAATTGTATTCGATGCATTAATTGCTTCTGGACAGGAGATTTCAGACCTTGATGAAAGTCTGCTTATAGCCGCATATGACGGAGACAGTACTAAGGTTGTTGACCTCATCGGAAAGGGTGCCAGAGTAAATGTTGAATCTTATGAAGGAACAACGCCATTAATGCTGGCTGCCCAAAACGGACATAATGGTATTTTATCTGTTTTGATTAAGAATGGAGCTACAGTTAATGCCAGAACCTCAGAGGGGATAACAGCACTTATTCTTGCTATTTCGGCCGGCAATATAGAAACAGCCGAATTCCTCATCAGGAATGACGCAAACCCCAATCTCGCCGATGCAAAGGGCATTAGTCCCCTGATGTATGCGATCCATGTGGATTCGTTCTACATTCCCGACATGCTTTTGTATTATGGAGTTGATGTGAATCATAAGGATGACCGTGATGTGGATGCCCTGATGCTGGCCTGTCTTAATGGCCGTTTTGAAATCGCAGCACGACTATTGGAAGCCGGGGCTGATATCAATAGTTCCGATAGCGATGGAAATACACCGCTTCATTATGCAACGTCTTCAGGTAATACATCAATAATGGATCTTTTGATTATAAACGGAGCACTCATTGAC
>DATAEX010000273.1:0-3505 GCA_036257765.1 Bacteroidales bacterium | reverse complement strand
CCGGTTTGAAATAAAAATCAATGCAGGAACAACCCGAAAAGCACTTGAAAACATTGTTAATTCCTATACCCTTACAGACAGAATTCTTGCTGCTGAAATAATTGGCAACTCAGGAAATCAGGATTATGCCGACTTATTGTTGCAACTGGCAAGGGATTTTGAACCCGAAGTAAAACTTGCCTCGGTAAAAGCAATGGCAAGGCTTGCAAATCCGGGCCACAGCTATGCACTGATCGGTTATCTTACCACTCCCGTATTTTACCCTTACGCTTTTGAGGCACTTGTAAAAATCGGCGATCCGTCGCTTCCTTTTATGGAAGAAAATTTCCTGTTGCCGGAGGTTGATGACAGATTGCTATTAAGGATTGTAAGAATATATGGTAAAATAGGTACACAAACAGCCATTGAATCGCTTCTTGCAAAGATTGAAAACCAGAACCGCAACATATCACGACAGGCTTTGCTTGCACTGCGCGAAGCCAAGTTTCAGTCTTCACCCGGTAACATTAACCGGATACTTAATGATATTGTACGGCTTATAAACATAATGTCCTGGAATTTCGGAGCTTATTCAAGCATTAAGGAATATTCTGAATTTAATTTATTGACGGATGCCCTGCATGCAGAGATCAATGAAAATTACGATACTCTTTATCATCTTCTGGCCCTGGCATATAATCCCACTTCAATCGGTAATATTAAAATCATGCTGAGCGAAGGTTCCGATACCGATATCAGCTTTGCTGTTGAATTACTCGATCAGATTGTTAATGAAGAAATTAAGCAGGTATTTTTCCCTGTGGTTGAGAATATCAGTGTAAAGGATCGTTTCAAGCAATTGCAATATTTCTTTCAATCCTCAAAAGATGCTCCCGAAGATTTGATTGTGGATATAATAACCAGGGATTTCAACCAAATCTCGCTCTATGTAAAAGCCTGTGCCATCGACAGCATTTTAAAACTTCATAAAGTCGAAGCCAATCAGGAACTTATAGCTTGTGTTTTCCATCCAAATCAATTAATTCGCGAAACAGCGGCTTATGTGCTTCATGTCACGCAGCCTGAATTACTTGAATCGGTTTACAGCAGGCTTTCTTCTGATCGCGTAATAGAATTGAAATCAGCAATGAGTCATCTGAAGGATGGAATTCCGTATCTTTTACTCGACAGGATAAGGTTCATTAAAAGCTGTGAGCCACTCCGCAATATATCTGAAGATGTACTCCTTGAAATATCGCGTGCACTTGTAGTGCACCATATGAAGCCTAATGAAGAATTCCTTGTAAAACGTGAGGACGTTCATTTTGCTTTCATGATAATCATTGACGGTAAGGCACAAATAAACATTTCTTCAGGTAAAGTATTTACCTTTGGTAAAAATGATATAATTTACAGCGATATTTTAGTTGAAGATTGTACCTACTCATTCAAAGCACTCACTGATCTGAGGTTTTACAGCCTGGAACAGGAAGTGTTCAATTCCCTGATGTTTGATTATATCGATTTCAGGGATACTGTATTGGAAATTATTGAAGTTGCATAAGAGATCAGCAAATGAGTTTCGAACACGACATATTCATCGGATTTGCAGCGGCAACAGGAAACGAAAATCAGGTAACCACAGCCTGGTCATCCCGTTTTATAAATTATCTCACATTGCTCATGAGCCGCCTGTCAGAAAGAAAATTGACATTCCTTTCACATGATGATATGAGAGTGCGACAGTCGGTGCTCGGTGAAAATCCGGGAAGTGTATATTCAAACACAGCTGTATTTGTGATAGTATTATCGCCTGAATACGTCAAATCAAAATCTTACATTAAAGAACTTGAAGACTTATACGGCTGGTTACAGACCGACAAAACCGAAACCGGTAAAAAGCACAGGATATTCAAGGTGTTTCCTCAGCCGGTTCCTTCGGAAGAACAGCCTGAATGCCTGAGAAATGAGCTTTGTTACAATTTCTTTGAAATCAATCGTTATAACAAAAAACCGGTAACTTTTGAACTGGCCGGAAAAGAAGGTCCGAACGAAAAATTCTGGTCAAAACTGGTAGATCTGGCTTATGACATTTCGGATGTGCTGGGTGAAATGTCCGGAACAACAACATCAGGAAGATCACTTAAAATCTGTCCTGCTGTTTATCTTGCTGAAACCACATTCGATCAGGCGGAAAACAGGGATATGCTCAAACGTGAACTGCAATACCTTGGTTATAGGATCCTGCCTGTATTGACAATTCCGGAAGAAGCTGAAAAAGCCAGGCATGCCATTGAGCAATGCCTCGCGGAATCAACCGTCACTGTGCATTTGCTCGGATCGTGGTATGGTGATTTCATAAAGAACTCCAAATTGTCATTCATTGATTTTCAGATCAAAACTGTAAAAGATTTCATTTCCTCAAAACAAAATACACTCAAACCTTATCAGATAATCTGGATCCCGAATGATATTAAGCCGACCGATCAGCGTCAGTCGTTATACCTGAAACGATTAAAGAGGGATGAGGCTCAATATATGACCGAGATTATTGAAACGCCATTTGAAGTTTTTAAAACAATTTTAAATACAAGACTGTCCGAACTCACAAACCCGCCACTAAAACCGGTAGCTGAAAAGAACAAGCTTTATGTTATTTATGAGAATTCTTCAGCATTACGCATGAATGAATTTAACGATATAATGCGTGGCAAAGGTTTTGATATCCTCGAGCATAGTAACAACGGCGATGAGAATCCTTTAGGCAGACATATCAATAACCTTCTCGCTGCGGATGCAGTACTTATCTATAAGGGTGACAGTACGATGGACTGGCTGAATAGCAAGATCCGCGATCTGGTGAAAGCTCCGGGATATGGTAAAAGTAAACCATTCAGGGCAATCGAAATTATTTCTGCTCAGAAAACTGCAGACAAGTCTTTGTTGTTTCTTAAGAGCGTACCCGTAAATTGGGACGAGGAAATAAACCATGATGTGATTAATCACTTTTTAGAACATCTTGCTAAGAAATGACAGAGAATCCCATACGAAATATTAAAACCGGCACATTAACTCTGGCGAATCCCTTTCCCGGTCTGCGTCCTTTCAGTGTTGAAGAAAGTCATTTATTTTTCGGACGTGAGGGGCAATGCGAGATCGTATTAGGGTATCTGGTCAGGAACCGGTTTGCTGCAGTTACCGGAGCTTCGGGAAGCGGTAAATCATCACTGATCTACTGCGGACTTATCCCTGCTCTTTACGGTGGTTTTATTACCGAAGCTGGCTCCAGATGGCGCATTATTACGACAAGGCCCGGTAACAGCCCGGTCGAGAACCTTGCAGAAGCCATAGCTGAGAGCGATAAAACAGACAGGAACGGTGAGGAAGTTCAGATCGAAAAGCAGATCCTTTATACTATACTGCGACGCAGTTCCTTCGGTCTTGTTAATGCTGTCAGGCAAATTAAACTGGCAAAGGGTGAAAATATACTTTTGATCCTCGACCAGTTTGAAGAACTTTTCAGGTT
>DATAEX010000260.1:0-7718 GCA_036257765.1 Bacteroidales bacterium | reverse complement strand
CAGGGCTTCTCTGCCACGGCCCCGATATGACCAGCTGATGGAAGCAGGATGGAAGATCTTGCTGCCGCTCGTGTTACTGAATATATTGATAACTGGTGCATTTTTATTATTGAGACAGTCATGATTAGCATTTTAAGAAGTATATGGTATACCTTCCTTCACGCTTTCCGCAAGCGTATAACGGTCACTTATCCTGAGAAGAAGCCTTATCTGCCTCCGCGATACAGGGGAAGGATTGTATTAACGCGTGACCCCGATGGTAAAGAAAGATGCGTGGCTTGTAACCTATGTGCGGCTGCATGCCCGGTGGATTGCATAGCCCTGCAGGCCACGGAAGATCAGGACGGCCGCAGGTACCCGGAATTCTTCAGAATAAATTTTTCAAGATGCATATTTTGCGGTTTCTGTGAGGAGGCCTGTCCCACTTATGCTATTCAGCTGATACCAGATTTTGAAATGGGGGAATACGACCGTCAGAATATGGTATATGAGAAGGAACACCTGCTGATCAACGGTGAAGGGAAATATCACGGTTATAATTTCTATCGTGTAGCCGGTGTGGATATGGGAGTTAAAAAACCCGGCACCGGAGAAAATGAGGAACCTCCAATAGACATCAGGCGGCTTATACATTAGTTAATTTATCAGAATGAATACAATCTTTTTAATAGCAGCTTCAGTGGCATTTGTATGTTCCGTTTTGGCAATCACCAACCGGAATGCTATTCACGCGCTGCTTTTTCTCATTTTGTCACTTCTGGCAATTTCTGTCATTTTTTACATACTCGGTGCCCCTTTTATCGCTGCTCTGGAGGTAATCGTTTACGCCGGGGCCATTATGGTTCTGTTCATATTTGTGGTAATGATGCTGAATGTCGGTAACGAAAAGGAACTTGAAAAGAAATGGCAGCGACGGAGCATGTGGATCGTTCCTGTTATTCTGGCTTCTGTGCTGATGGGCGTTTTTATTTATGCCGTGAATGAACTTGAACGACCCGGTATCAGCCGTGAAGTTATCGGCCCAAAACAGGTGGGTGTTTCACTATTCTCTACCTATCTCTTAGGTGTGGAAATTGCTGCGATCATGCTGCTGGCCGGAATAGTAGGTGCATATCATCTTGGCCGTCAGAAAAAGAAAGTTATTCACCGGTTTTTGGAGAAAAAGCGCGAACCGGCAAAAATATTAACGAATGGCGACTTATAGTATGGTAACAATTTCAATGGAATTACAGATTGCATTTGCAGGATTGCTGTTCCTTACCGGATTGGTTGGGTTGCTGGTAAGAAGAAACATCATTTTCATGCTTATGTCGATCGAAATAATGCTTAACAGCGCGGGCCTTGCATTTATAATAGCAGGTGCACACTGGATGCAGGCCGACGGACAGGCAATGTTCATTTTCATACTTACTGTTTCAGCGGCTGAAGTCTCCGTAGGTCTTGCACTTATACTTCAAATGTTCCATCATTACAGGACTCTTGATGCGGATTCCCTGAATAAACTGTCGGATAAAAAACGCTAAACCTCAACCCTCAAACCTTAAACATCTAACATCAAACATCAAACCTTACCCAAATGCATGACATGATACCGCTGATACCTGCCTTTCCGCTTATCGGATTCCTTATATTGGCGATAGCGGGAAAGTTTATGAACCGAACAATGGTGGCAGCTGTTGCGGTCGTATCAGTTTCATTATCAGCTGTTATTACGATTATTACCGCCGCCCTGTTTTTTAATGAATCGTCAGAAACCCCGGTTACAACTGTTTTATACACCTGGATCAATACGGGTGCATTTAAGGCTGAAATTGCACTTCATCTTGATGCGCTTTCGCTCATTTTCAGCTTTGTAATAACATTTGTCGGCGCATTGATTCACTTGTATTCAGTAGAATTTATGAAGGATGACGAAGGTTTTACCCGTTTTTTCACTTACATGAATTTGTTTGTAGCATCCATGCTAATACTGGTACTTGCCGATAATCTTCTTCTTCTCTATCTTGGATGGGAAGGCGTAGGGCTGTGCAGTTACCTGCTTATCGGTTTCTGGCATCGTGAACCTGCCAACGGATATGCCGCGAGAAAAGCCTTCATTGTAACCCGTATAGGCGATACATTCATGATCATCGGGCTCTTCCTTCTTTATATAAGTTTTGACACGCTAAACATTGAACAAATACTTACACTGGCTCCATCGGAGTGGGAAACCGGATCGGTTACGGCAATTGCAGCGGCTGCATTGCTGCTTGGAGGCGCTGTCGGGAAGTCTGCCCAGCTTCCCATGCAGACATGGTTGCCTGATGCTATGGCAGGGCCATCACCCGTAAGCGCACTAATACATGCAGCTACCATGGTAACTGCCGGAGTCTATCTCATTGCACGTATGCACGGGATTTTTGAACTCGCCCCGGTTATTCTTAACCTTGTGGCCATCATAGGCGGGGTTACCCTTTTAATAGCCGGCTTTAGCGCCTTTGCGCAACATGACCTAAAAAGGGTACTGGCCTATTCCACAATCAGCCAGATAGGTTATATGTTTCTTGCTTTGGGTGTCGGAGCATGGTCAGCAGCTATATTCCACTTCATGACTCACGCGTTCTTTAAAGCCCTGCTATTTCTTGCTGCAGGCAGTGTAATTTTGCTCCTTCATGAGGAACATGATATGCATAAAATGGGAGGGCTCAGGAAACGCCTTCCGGTACTATTTATAACATTTATAATCGGCGGAGCATCATTATCCGCACTGCCCCTGATAACAGCCGGTTTCTACAGTAAGGACCAGATATTATGGTTTGCCTGGGCCTCGGATTCCGGCAGTAAGTGGCTCTGGATAGCCGGCATTCTCGGGGCATTTATAACTTCTCTGTATACATTCAGAATGATCTTCCTTACATTCTTCGGAAGAGTTAAAACCGAACCAGCTCATCAGCCAGGAGTACTGATGAATATTCCCCTTATTACACTTGCAGTTCTGTCTGTAATTGGCGGATTTATTGAATTTCCAGAGAATATGCTCCCCGTTCATTTTCTTTCCGGCATGCTGGCATCGGTCTTGCCGGCAATTGAAATTCACGGTCATCAGATTCCTGAATGGATCTTCCAGGTTATTTCAGCGCTCATAACCCTTGGCGGTATTTTACTTGCATGGCGGCTTTTTTATAAACCATCGCGTTTCGAAACCATATTTCACAAAACCCGCGCAAATGATTTCTTTTATTCCGGCTGGCGGTTTGACACAGTTTATGAGGCGTTGTTTGTAATGCCTTTTGTCTGGTTATCGCGGATCAATAAGAACGATATCATCGACAAATTTTATACGATGCTCGCAGGAATCACCCGGACCTTAAACAGCCTTTTCAGTTTCACTCAGAATGGAAGGCTCCGCTGGTATGCCATGGGATTAACAGCAGGGATGGTTATAATTTTGGTAATAATGATGACTTTATGATACTGGTTGTTCTCATATTGGTTTTAATGGCCGGTGGCTTAATAGCCTGGGCAGTTGGAAAGCGAAATGTTCTTCTTTCAAGAATAATTTCACTTACTGCTGTTGTTATTGACCTGGTTATTGCTGTCTGGATGCTTACTGTGCAAAGCAGTCCCGGCAGCGATTGGTTGATCGAATACAGGTCGGTATGGATAGCCACTTTTGGAATAGAACTTCACCTAGCAGTTGACGGTCTCAGCCTTCTGATGCTTTTGCTCACCTACTTTATAGGCACACTGGCAGTGCTGGTTTCATGGAAAGAAATAACCGAAAATCCGGGCTTTTTCCACTTCAACCTTTTGTGGATCCTTGCCGGAATTACAGGAATATTTCTGTCACTCGACCTCTTCCTGTTCTATTTCTTCTGGGAGGTTATGCTTATACCCATGTATTTTCTTATTGGAATATGGGGACATGAAAACAGGATCTACGCATCCTACAAGTTTTTCATCTTTACACAAGCCAGCGGATTGTTAATGTTCCTGGCAATCCTCGGGTTATATCTTGCTCATGGCAACGAAAGTGGAAACTATACATTTGACTATCTGCAGCTGATTGGTACACCCATGTCATCCGCCCTTCAGTTCTTTCTTATGCTGGGATTCCTTGCTGCTTTCCTTGTTAAGCTGCCTGCTGTTCCTTTCCACAGCTGGCTGCCTGATGCACATACGGAAGCACCTACAGCGGGAAGTCTAATTCTGGCAGCTCTTATGTTAAAAACCGGAGCTTACGGATTACTACGTTTTATTGTACCGCTTTTCCCGGAAGCCGCCGTTAAATTCGCACCTGCAGGGATGATCCTTGGCGTGGCCGGAATTTTATATGGTGCCAAACTGGCGTTTGCACAAACCGATCTGAAACGTCTGGTTGCATATACAAGTGTAAACCATATGGGTTTTATTGTGCTCGGGGTTTTTGCCCTGAATCAGCTTGCCTGGCAAGGTGTTGTTATGCAAATTGTAGCTCACGGCATTAGTACGGGAGCATTATTTATTATCGCAGGCCAGCTTTCTGAACGCTTACACACCCGCGAAGTATCGAAAATGGGAGGCCTCTGGAACCAGGTTCCTGTGATGGGAGCCATGGGACTCGTCTTTGTTATGGCATCATTGGGTTTACCGGGATTGGGAAATTTTATAGCCGAATTTCTTACGCTGGCCGGGACTTTTAAATCGAGTATTCTGTTTACCTGTTTGGCCAGCGCAGGACTTGTCTTTGCAACAATTTATTCCATCCGTATCATGCAGAAGGTTTTTTACGGACCTCAAAATGTGACTCGTCCGGTAAAAGACCTTTCAATCCGTGAATCGATGATCATGGCTTCTCTGGTAATCGTAATCTTCTTCCTCGGGTTATTTCCTCAGCCGGTAATGAAGATGTCAGAGCCTTCAGTCGGAAAAATTCTGCAAACCGAAGAAGTTGCAGGAAATGCGGTTTTGCAGGTAAACAATACTGAATCAAAAGAAATTTTATATGACAGTAACTGATTTCATTTGCCTTGCTCCTCTTATTATCATTGGATCCGCACCGGTAATTATGATGATGACATTGACCGTGTCGAGAAACTACAGGGTTTTGTACAGTTTCTCTTTGATCATGTTCATTGCGGCTTTTATTTCACTGTTCTTTATGATGCCCTATTTGCCGCACCATTTAGGAGATTTGTTGATATTGAACCGCTTCAGTGTGCTGTTTCTTGCTATTATCATACTTTCCAGCATCGTAATTACGGTATTTTCATACCTGTATTTCCGAAATCATGGCGATCAGAAAGAAGAATACTTTATAATTCTCTTTATTGCCTCCCTGGGAGCTTCAATACTTGTTCTGGCTGAACATTTCGTTACATTTTTCCTGGGACTTGAAACACTAAGCATTTCGCTTTATATCCTGATAGCCTATATAAAGTACCGTGACTATTCCGTGGAAGCCGGTGTAAAATTCCTGATTATCGCTTCAGTTTCAACCGCTTTCCTGCTTTTTGGGATGGCTTTAATATATGCTTCGACAGGTTCGCTCAATTTCACCGGTGTGGCACAGGCATTTCAAAATCAGGGCTCATCACCGCTTTTACTTGCAGGTATCGGAATGGTTCTCGCCGGTATCGGATTTAAGCTGGCGCTCGTGCCATTTCACATGTGGGCTCCCGATGTTTACCAGGGAGCGCCCGCTCCGGTAACATCTTTCATAGCAACCATTTCCAAAGGAGCTGTTATTGCACTTGCACTCAGATTGTTCATTTCTATCAAAGGGTCCGATAACCATATCATTTTCACAATAACCTCCGCTATTGCCATATTGTCAATGTTTGCCGGAAATTTTCTTGCATTGCGCCAAAAAAACCTGAAGCGCCTGTTGGCCTATTCATCTATTGCACATATGGGCTATATAATCATAACGCTGCTTACAGGCACTGATAACGGAGTCCAGGCTGCCGTATTTTATCTGGTAGCATACATTATAACCACACTGGCGGCTTTTGGAGTGATTTCGCTTCTTTCAACCCATTATTGTGATATGGAAGACATCGACGATCTTAAGGGATTGTTTTATAACAGTCCGTGGATTGCAATAATATTATCCATCAGTATGTTTTCGCTTGCCGGGATTCCGCTCACTGCAGGATTCATTGCCAAGTTTTACGTCGTCCTTGAAGGAATCCGTTCGGACCTGTGGTTGCTCGCGTTTAGCCTTATCATCAATACGGTTATCAGCCTGTATTATTATCTGACTGTAATAAAGACTATGTTCACCCGGTCGGAAAACGGACTTTTTGAGCCATTGCCCTTTTCAGGAAATATCGTACTGGCAGTCCTGGCTTTCAGTATATTATTACTTGGAATCTTACCGTCCTTACTTACAAATCTGCTCGGGGGAATTACCATCTGAAAATTGAACAATCGACCCGGATAAGACTTACTATTAATACGCTTCTTTTTAACCATTTGCTATGGATGTTCTTCTTGCTGCCCGCTATCAGATGGCCGTTTCGTTCATTTTTCATATTGTCTTTGCTTGCATTGGCATGGCTATGCCGTGGCTTATGTTTGTGGCTGAATATAAATGGCTGAAAACAGGTAAGAAAGAATATATTACACTTGCAAAGGCCTGGTCTCGTGGTGTAGCTATTTTTTTCGCTGTAGGTGCCGTTTCCGGGACTGTCCTTTCTTTTGAGCTGGGCCTCCTCTGGCCAAAGTTCATGGAACATGCAGGCCCCATAATCGGAATGCCTTTTTCATGGGAAGGAACTGCATTTTTCCTGGAGGCTATAGCTCTCGGTATTTTCCTGTATGGCTGGAACAGGGTAAACAAGACAGTTCATCTGATATCCGGACTTGTGGTGGGTATCGCAGGTGTGATCTCCGGAATTTTCGTAGTATCAGCCAACGCGTGGATGAACAGCCCGTCAGGATTTGATTGGGTAAACGGGCAGGCTGTTAATATTGATCCCTTTAAGGCCATGTTTAATAAGGCATGGTTTCAGCAGGCACTTCATATGACGATAGCCGCTTTCGCATCCACATCCTTTGCTGTTGCAGGTATTCATGCATTTCTGTACCTAAAGCATAAAGACCGTGTGATCCATGCAAAAGCTTTTAAAATAGCATTGACTTTCGGGGCTGTGGCAGCCATTCTTCAACCTATCAGCGGCGATATTTCCGCTAAAAATGTTGCCAAATACCAGCCAGCAAAGCTTGCTGCTATGGAATCACTTTTCAAAACATCAAAGCCGGCACCTCTTGTTATAGGCGGTATACCTGATACATCAAGTCAGGAAGTAAAATACGGAATTCACATACCCCGGTTACTCAGCTACTTAGCTCACGGAAATTTCAATGCCGAAGTCACAGGACTGGACAAATTCGATAAAAGTGAATGGCCACCGGTTCCCATTGTACATTTTGCTTTTCAGATTATGGTGGCGATGGGCCTGATAATGGCATTGACCGGTTTGTTACATCTTGTTTTCCAATTCAAATGGAAGGAAAATAACAGAAAAAGATGGTGGCTGAAATGGGTGGCATTGGTCACTCCGGCCGGCTTTATAGCAGTAGAGGCGGGATGGATCGTGACCGAAGTGGGAAGACAACCCTGGATCATTTATGGAATAATGAAAACCAGTGAATCGGTCACGCCCATGCCCGGAATCCAGTACTCTTTCATACTGGTAACATTCATTTATATCTGTCTGTCGCTGATTGTTTTCTGGCTCATGAAACGTCAGGTC
>DATAEX010000245.1:0-8961 GCA_036257765.1 Bacteroidales bacterium | reverse complement strand
ACTACTACTTCTACGACGCATTAACTCCTATTAAAACTTACCTGTCGCAATACCTGGGATTCAGCTCGACTGATTATGGCATTGTTCAGGGTTTTTACGCTTTCCCTAACACTTTTCTCCTGATGGCTATATTGGGTGGTGTCATCCTCGACAGGATAGGAATCCGGATCACAGGATTTGTCTTCACTATATTTATGCTTATTGGTGCATGGCTTACTCTTTACGGTGCATCAGGATTATTTAACAATGGCGGTCCGGGATATGATCTTTTGAATTCATTCTGGCCAAAATTTTCACCTGCCGTAAAGATGATGTCCCTTGGAATGCTTTTCTTTGGTCTCGGTGCTGAAACCAGCATTGTCGTCTTCAATAAGATCATAGTTAAGTGGTTTAAGGGCAGAGAGATTGCACTTGCATTCGCAATTAACCTGGCAATAGCCCGATTTGGTACGGCCATGGCAGTGAAACTTGGGCCCAGATTTGCTGAAACCGATTGGCGAATGCCAATCTGGTTCGGTGGTTTGTTACTTTCAATAACCTTTCTTACATTTTTAATATATCTTGTAAATGACTACCGTCTCGACCGGCAGATAAAAGAGTCAACTCCACTTTTAGACGTCACGGAAAAGTTCAGGATCACTGACGTAACAGGTTTGTTGAAATTCAGGTCGTTTGTTTTTATCATGCTGCTTTGCATTTGTTTTTATGCCGCATTTTTTCCTTTCCTTAAATATGCACCGGATTTCTTCCTCAATAAATACGGAGTTTCTACTAAAACCAGCGGTGATATAACATTCTGGCTGCCCATGGGCACTGTGATTTTTACTCCTGTTTTCGGCTGGTTCGTTGATAAGAAGGGCAGGGCAGCAAGCCTTATGATCATAGGATCCCTGATTCTCATAGCTGTTCATCTCACTTTTGCTTTTACAAGGACAAATGCATATCTGCTATGTGGCTTGCTTGGAATTGCATTTTCGCTTGTGCCGGCAGCTATGTGGCCGAGTGTAGCCAGAATTGTGGATGAAAAAAGGCTGGGTACGGCTTATGGTATTATGTTCAGCTTTCAGAATCTCGGACTTTTTGCAATTCCCATCCTGGCTGGCTTGGTGCTCGATGCTACAAATAAGGGTGCCACAGGAGCACTTGATTATACATACACAATGCTTCTGTTTGCCGCTTTAGGATTCCTGGCGTTATTCTTCGCCTTTCTGCTGAAGAAGGAAGACAAAACATCAGGTTTTGGGCTGGAATTGCCGGTGAAGAAATGAGAAGTCATGCAGTCAGGAAGACAGACTGCATGACTGCATGACTTTTCTTCTTACCTGAATATAATCTGCTTCCGGTCAGGTCCTAATGATACTATGGTTACAGGAAGGCCAGTCTCTTTTTCGATGAAATCTATATATTTCTGAAGGTTTTCCGGAATGTCATCTTTGTCGTCCACCATAGACACATCACCCCATCCTTTAAATTCAATGAATTCAGTAGAATCCACCTGATTCAGGTCATAAGGTAATTTTTCAGAAATATGTCCTTTACACTTATAACCTGTGCAAACTTTAATTATATCAAATCCGGACAATACATCAGCCTTGGTCATGAAAAGCTGTGTAGCCCCGTTAATTAGTATGGAATATTTAAGTGCAACCAGGTCGAGCCATCCGCATCGACGCGGCCGTCCGGTAGTGGCGCCATATTCATGACCCTTCTCCCTGATCAGGTTTCCGGTTTCATCTTTGAGTTCCGTCGGAAAAGGACCACTTCCAACCCTTGTACAATATGCCTTGAATACCCCAAACACTTCTCCGATACGGGTCGGAGCAATGCCAAGTCCGGTACATGCACCGGCACTTATCGTATTTGAGGAAGTAACAAAAGGATAAGAACCAAAGTCAATATCAAGCATGGTTCCCTGGGCACCTTCGGCAAGTACCTTTTTACCAAGCAACATGAGATGGTTTATATCGTACTCGCTGTCAATAATTTTGTATCTGCGTATTTCATCGATGCCTTCAAACCATTCTTTTTCCTGCTCTTCAATATTATAAGTGAAATTATACAGCCTTAAAAGATCAATATGTTTTTGCTTGAGCTGATTGTATTTTTTAAGAAAATCTGGATCGAGAATGTCACCAATTCTAAGGCCGTTACGACCGGTTTTATCCATATACGTTGGTCCGATACCTTTAAGAGTACTGCCAATTTTAGTAATTCCTTTGGCAGCTTCAGATGCTGCATCAAGAATCCGGTGGGAGGGAAGAATGAGATGTGCTTTTTTTGATATCAGCAGTTTGGGCACAAGATTCACGCCCAACTTGAAAATAGAATCAGTCTCCTTTTTAAAAATAACCGGATCAATTACAACACCATTTCCGATAATATTGATCTGATCGTCATGAAATACACCGGAAGGTATAGTATGCAATACATGTCTTATGGAATTGAATTCAAGCGAATGTCCGGCGTTAGGTCCTCCCTGGAAGCGTGCAATAACATTGTATTTAGGAGTCAATACGTCCACAATTTTTCCTTTACCTTCATCGCCCCACTGAAGGCCTAATAATACATCTGCTTTCATTTAATCAAGGGAATTATAAAATGCTTCCGAAGGTAGTAATTTTTTTTAATCCGGATTTTTACCCCTCTTCTCAGGCACTTCTTTTTTTCTTCCGTAGATGTACAATGAATGGTGAGAAGGTTCAAAACCATTCAGCTCACAGGCTGTATTGATTATTTCCTGCATCCGGGGATCGCAGAATTCGATCACCCTGCCATTATCTATATCAATAAGATGGTCGTGCTGCATGCATTGGTACGCCTTTTCAAACTGGGCGATATTCTTACCAAACTGATGCTTTACAACCAGGTTACAATCAAGAAGCAATTCAATAGTATTATATAAAGTTGCCCTGCTAACCCGGTAGTTTTTATTTTTCATGAAGAGATAAAGGGTCTCGATATCAAAATGCCCGTCACGGGAGTATATTTCATCTAAGATCGCATAACGTTCTGGTGTTTTTCTGTGCCCTTTTTTTTCGAGATAATTTATGAAGATCTTTTTAACAGTCTCTTTCGTTTCGGCAGAAACCATAACCAGTAGTGTTTTTTTTTCTGACGCTAAATTAATATAAAAACATTCAATGAAACTGATTATTTAGAATTATTTTAAATTAAGTTTATGAAACTGCTTCAACACGCTTGACTGCGTTAACACCCTTAATTTTGTTCAGGCTCATTAGAAGGTTATTCAGGTCCTTTGCATCATGAACATAGAGATCAATAGTCCCATCCCACACTCCGTCATGACTTGTAAGGTTTATTGTTCTGATATTCACATTTAATTCCTTGCAAATAACAGTGGTGATATCATTGTAAATACCAAATCTGTCAATACCATTCATGGCAATCTTGACAAGAAACGAGAGGAGTTTGTGAGTCGTCCATTTTACAGGTACCAGCAATTCGCTCTGGCTTGAAAGCAACCGGATTGCCACTGAACATTTTGCCTGGTGTATGGTGATGATTTCCTCTTCACCCTCATTCTTAAATCCTATCACATTGTCTCCCGGTATCGGATTGCAGCACTTCGCAACGGCATAATCTGCGGTTGCACTATAGATATTCTCCTTTAACAGGATCGGAGTTTTACGGTGATGAGGATAGTTGTTGTTTGAACGTCTGGTTCTTCCTGTTGCCCTTCCAAGCTGAAGGCTCCAGTAATTAACCCATTTATTCTTGGTGTTCTGCTTAAGCACCTGCTCCAGATCATCCAGCTGAATTATTCCGGTTCCAATTTTACTGTATAGCTCATCCTTATTTGAAATTTCATAGGATGAAAGCATTTTTTGAAGAATTCTGGCATTCGGCCGAAGTTTAATTTCCAATAACGTTTCTTCAAGGACTTTCTTACCTTTTTCAATCCTGTTCTTATTTTCAGCTTTCAGAGCATCCTTAATTGCTGTTTTGGCCTTAAGGGTGACCACCTGGTCAAGCCACTCCCGTCGCGGACGATAAGTATCCGATGTAATAATCTCAACCTGATCGCCGCTTTTCAGTATATGTGAAAGTGGAACCAGTCTGTGATTTACTTTGGCACCTATCGCCTTGTGGCCGACTTCACTGTGAATTTCATAAGCAAAATCAAGTACAGTGCTGTTTACAGGCAGCGTACGCGTATCGCCTTTCGGTGTGAAAATGAAAATCTCTGATGCAAAAAGATTCAATTTGAAATCATCAAGGAATTCCAGAGCATCTGAATTCGGATTGGCCAGCATATCCCGGATCCGCTTTAGCCATTTATCGAGCTCACTTACCTGTGAATTTTCAGTTTTATATTTCCAGTGTGCAGCAAAGCCTCGTTCTGCAATATCATCCATCCGGCGCGATCGGATTTGCACTTCCATCCAGTTTCCTTTTGGCCCCATTACGGTCGCATGCAGGGCTTCGTAACCATTTGCTTTGGGCGTGCTGACCCAGTCCCTTATTCTTTCAGGCTTGGGCATATAAATGTCCGTAATCATCGAATAGATGTTCCAGCACTGAGTTTTTTCCGGTATTATGGGAAGAGGATCGAAGACAATTCGAATGGCCATAAGATCATATACTTCCTCGAAGGGAATATTCTTTGACTGCATCTTATGCCATATTGAATATATCGATTTGTACCTCCCGCTTATTTCATAACTTATCCCGTTCTTTTCGAGCTGCTCTTTTATAGGGCGTGAAAATTCCCTGATGAATTCCTGATGGCTTTTTTCCTGGCTCTTAATTTTATCTGATAATTCCTGAAATATTTTTGGATAACGGTATTTAAGACTGAGATCCTCCAATTCATTCTTAATAGAATAAAAACCCATCCGGTGAGCCAATGGTGCATACAGATAAAGCGTTTCAGCGGACATCTTCATTTGCTTCGAAACAGGCAATGCACCGAGTGTGCGCATGTTATGAAGCCTGTCTGCCAGCTTGATCAAAATTACCCGTACATCTTCAGACAGCGTCAGCAACATTTTCCTGAAGTTCTCTGCCTGAAGGGTTGAATTTTTATCGAATACTCCGGAAATCTTTGTAAGTCCGTCAACAATAGCAGCTATTTTTGGCCCGAAATGATTTTCTATTTCTTCAAGAGAGTATTCCGTATCTTCAACTACATCATGGAGTAGGGCAGAAACAATTGATTTTACACCAAGGCCCATTTCCTGTGTGACAATTTTCGCCACAGCAATTGGATGAAGAATATATGGCTCACCTGATAATCGCAGTGCTCCTTTATGAGCGTTATAGGCAATTTTAAAGGCTTTTCTTATCAAAGCCTTATCACTGCGCTTGTTACATCGTACGCAACCTTCCAGGAGATCATTAAACTCCCGCTTAATTCTAATTTCCTCCGATGTGAGTGTCGAACTCATTTTATTTCTAAGAGAACTATTGTGTCCCCTGCAAAATTAGCAAAAAAATACGAGGTTAACGCACGGAATGCACAACGTGTCAGCGGTAAATAACAGTAACCCTGCCGTTGAACTCTGTTATCTCACCCGAATAATTGAAGACCCTGATAAAATATACATAGACGCCTTCAGGAACATATTTACCGTTTACACGACCATCCCATGGCTGCGTGCCTTCCCAGATCTTGGAACCCAGGCGATTGTAGATCAAAATCTCATAATGGTCTGGCAGAAATGAAAAAACTGGTTCAAAAACCTGGTTCTCCGGTTCAGTATCATTGGGAATAAAAGCATTTGGAATGCGAACTCCCGGATTAACTGAAAAACATACCTGATTTGATTCACTTCGGCCGCTTAATCCGAACATATTCGGATTCTCATCTGCTACAACAGAATAGCATATTAATCCCTCAGCCGGATCAAGATAATTTACCAGATCATTAATATCATCATTATAAACTGTATTACCTGTAATGCCTATCGTATCGGTTATCGGATTTTGCTTTCCGATTGTCCTTACAATTCTGTAATCAGCCACATTTCCGTGCCAATCCCGGTACTCATTCCATTCCAGAATTGTATTAAGATCTGATAGAACCCCGTGCAGGATAATATTGTTTGCGCCATTCGATTGCATTGCACCGAGACCGCAATTATTTACAACTTCAAGTTTATAGAAGTAAACCCCGCTTAAAAAATCAATGTCATCCGTGTAAAGAATCCGGTTTTCTAAGGTATTAAATGAATCAACAGCAGTATATGGACCTTCAAAACTGTTACTCCTCAGAAGCCTGTAAAATGTCAGACCGGATAATCCTCCGACAGTAAAGGAAAGGTCAATGCCATTTCCCTCGCTGATTGTAGCATAATCAGCATTTATATAAGTTGGCACTGCCACCATTTGTGTTTCTATAAGAATTTTATTCGATTTTGAACTTCTGCCATCGTCATGAAAGGCCTCAATAAAAATCTCATAGTTCTGATTAGCCTGCGGATTGTTAATTTCAAACGAATTCGTTCCTTCATTTAGGGTGGTCAGAAGATCATATATATCATCATCCAGCCAGCGGTATACCCGGTATTCTTCAATTGATCCTCTCCAGTTATTATAGTCGTTCCAGTTCAGTGATATAGAAGAAAGACATGAATCAAAGGTTGCCTGAAGGAATATTGTGCTATCAGCTTTCCATCCGCTTCTTTGTCCGGGTCCAATGCCAATATCATTAACCGCTACAACTGCATAAGCCATCGATCTTGAATGAGGATCATCTGATGTAATTTCATAACTGTTAACAGCAGGGCTAATTGGGCCGGAAATTACCCTTGCTAATGCGCCTTCCACTTCTTGAACAAGATAATAATCAACCAATGCCGGAGTAGAACTGGGAAACCATCTGATAGTAGTAAATCCGGTTTCGGGGTCAATGGTAACCGAATGAACCACAGGTGGCTCAGGTATCTGTGCAATTAATTCCGAAACAGACAAATAAAACCCAACGAACAGAATTATAGTATATTTAATTCCCGTCATCAGATGACAAACGACAAACTAGCAGCAATATTGCTTTTCAAAGATAAACGATGGTGTTCATTAATTGCACTGTCTGAAAAAAAAACTGCAAACAATTTTCACTATGTAAGCCAGACCCCGTTCTCGGCTTTTTTTAAGAGGAAAGACAGATGACAGGCGTATTTTGCAAAAAAGGAACTCTGAATGCATTTATGCTGACGATTCTTCGTATTTTTGGATAAATATGACCGAATGCCTGTAAACGTGCCATTCAGGAAATATCTTATAACCATAACCCTTTACAGCATCGCCATGGGCTTTCTTGAAAGTGCCGTGGTGGTTTATCTCAGGGAAATCTATTACCCCTATGGATTTGAGTTTCCAATGGTCTCAATGACAGGAAGGATAGCAGTTACTGAAATCCTGAGGGAAGCAGCAACCATGATCATGTTACTCACTGTTGCCATGCTCGCAGGCAAATCATTTCTTGAACGATTTTCGTGGTTTATTTACTGTTTTGCCATTTGGGACATTTTTTACTATATATTCCTGAAACTTTTGACAGGTTGGCCCTCATCACTTTTAACATGGGATATATTGTTCCTTATCCCGGTTATATGGACCGGTCCTGTGATTACTCCGGTTATCGTATCTCTGACTATGATCATCATGGCTATGTTTATACTCACCGGGAAAATCAAGGCTACGTCAATAAATTCACAATGGCTTGTATTACTTGGCGCTTTTTTTATTTTTCTTTCATTTGTCTGGGATTTTTCAGGTTTTATGCTCAGCCAGTACAATGTAGCTGAAATGTTTAAGCCGGGTATCAGCCAGCATGCTCTTCAGCAGTACGTTCCTTACCGGTTCAACTGGTGGTTTTTTGTAATAGGGGAGGTGATGATCCTTACAGGTATTGCTTTTTCACATCATAACACAAGACGTAAAGAATATGCAGCGTAAAGACCTTGCTACCATTTATTATTTAATAATATCAGTATTCGCTGCATCTCAAATACAGGCACAATCCTGGATCCGTATTAATCAGATGGGCTATTTGCCGGATGACATCAAAGTGGCAGTATTTCTCAGCAAAGATCGTGTCGAACTTTCATCATTTGAACTATGCGAAGCCCTTACAGGAAAAGTAGTTCATTCATCTGATAATATTAAGCAATTCGAAAATTATGGTGCTTTCAGATCAGCCTACCGGCTTGATTTTTCAGAATATTCCAAATCAACTGCCGTTTACATACAGGCAAACGGGGTTAAATCACCGGTTTTTAATATATCGAACGATGTATATGACGGTTCTGCTGATTTCCTTTTACAATATATGAGGCAACAACGGTGCGGCTATAATCCCTTTCTCCGCGATTCCTGTCATATGCAGGATGGTTACATAATTTATCATCCTGCGCTCGATTCAACACATATAGATGCAACCGGGGGTTGGCACGATGCTACGGATTACCTCCAATATACAGCAACATCAGCCAATGCGGTTTATCAGATGCTGCTTGCTTATAAAATGAATCCCGGAGCTTTTGGTGATGGGCATCTTGCAAATGGTGAACCAGGAAAAAACAATATGCCGGATATTGTAGATGAAATTAACTGGGGAATGCAGTGGCTGTTAAAAATGAATCCGGACAGCGGGCAGATGTACAACCAGATTGCAGACGACAGGGATCATCAGGGTTACCGTCTTCCCAATAATGACAGGGTAAATTACGGCAAGGGACTGGAAAGACCGGTATATTTCTGCACAGGTAATACACAAGGCCTTTTCCAGTATAAAAACCGGGCTACAGGTATAGCGTCAACCGCCGGTAAATTTGCATCCGCATTTGCATTGGGATCGGACGTATTAAAAGAATTTGATCCTTCTTTCAGCAAGTTATTACAAGCAAAAGCCATTAATGCCTGGGAATTCGGAAAGGCTAATCCGGGAGCGTGTCAAACTGCTCCTTGTGTGGCTCCCTATTTTTACGAAGAAGATAA